>JAADFV010000428.1 GCA_013152695.1 Chloroflexota bacterium
CACCGGCGGAGGAAGTGTTGCCTTGTTTGCCAGCGCCTAAACCACGTCCCATGCCGATGCCTAGTTCTTGCATGATCTGCTGGGCGCTTTCGGAGGTGAGCTGCATTGCGGCAATGGCCTCGATTTGTGCCGGCTGCATGCTTTCCTGGACTTGTTTGAGCACGGCATCGAGCTCGGCCTGAGCCGTGGTGTCGCTATTACTCAAGGCCTGGTAGGCCTGCCACAAGGGTAAAAGCACTTTGGCTTGCTCTTCGTCAAGGGCGTTGCCCGTCTGTTCGAGCTGCAATGAGCCGATGATGAGTTGCGAAGAGAGAGGGAGGGCGTTGTCGTAGTCGGTGTTGAGTAGCGCCTGGCCGTTATCGCTTTCAGGGCTGGGTGAAGATTCGTCTGCACTATTGCAAGCAGCCAGGATTAGTAGAAGTATGAGAAGAATGATAGGAATCAGTTTACGCATGGGTGAAGGTCTCCAAAATTTATGTTGAGTCTAATTATTTGATTGATATGTAGGAAACCAGCTTCTTATTTGCCGGTTTACCGGTTACCTGTTTTCTGTTCTACCCTGGTTCATTCATGCCGCAAGGCTTCGATGGGATCGAGTTGAGCGGCTTTGTTCGCAGGATAGAAGCCAAAGAAAATGCCCACGACCGCGGCCGAACCAAAGGCAATGAGGATGGAGGTAGGAACGATGACCGTGCGCATGCCGCCACTAAGCCCAAAGAGCCAGGAGCCACCCACCCCCACCAACACCCCTATCAGTCCCCCGACCAGGCTCAAAACCAGGGCCTCGGTGAGGAATTGCCAGCGAATATCATTGGGGGTAGCGCCCACCGACTGGCGAATGCCGATCTCGCGGGTGCGTTCGGTTACACTCACAAGCATGATGTTCATAATGCCGATGCCACCCACAATCAGAGATACGGCTGCTACCCAGGCCAATAGATTACGAAAGGCCTCGGTGGTGGCGCCCTGTGTCTCGATGATGTCTTGCTGGGTCTGGAACACAAAAGGCAACTCTTCCACAGCAACATCCTTGCTGGTGGCCAACTTGAGCTTGATTTGCGTGATCACATTGTCGATATCGGCACCTTCGTCCACCTGCACATAGATGATGCGGACACGGTCACCGATGAAACGGGCAAACTGGCTGGGGATGAACTTGTTGAATACGACGGTAATGGGGGCGTAGAGCTGGCTGTCGAAATCAGTATTGCCGACTACGCCTTTTTCGGCAGCCACTCCGATGACCGTCAAACGAGTATTATCGACTGTGATGGATTGGCCGATGGGATCGCTGTCGCCGAATAGTTCCTCGGCAAGGCCAGCACCCAGGACGGCCACTTTGGCCTTACGCTCGATTTCTTTTTCATTAAAGAAGCGCCCCTGGGCAATCTGCACGTCACGCACCGAAGGAAAGTCGGATGTGGTGCCCATGATCGGGACGTCGGTCAAAGTGGTACCATTAGCCTTGATTGTCTGGCTCACCGTTTGGTCGACTACCGTCCCTGACACACCGGGAACACTTTCGATAAGAGCTGTGTCGTCGTACACCAGCATGGGTGCGGAACTTTGCGCGCCCGGTCGCCCCCGGCCGAAGGAATTCTGAATGAAGACGAGGTTGGCACCCAGCCCCTGGATTTGCTCGGAAATGGTCGCTTCGGTGCCGGCGCTAATGGAGATCATGATAATCACGGCGGCCACACCGATAATGACGCCCAACATGGTGAGCAAGGAACGCACTTTATTGCGGGCAATACCCTCCCAGGCGATGCTCAGAATTTCTCGTGGGCTGATGAGGGTGCGAGCAGAGGTAGCGGCCGGGGAGGAAACAGAAGATGTCGGATTGGATGATGTGGGCATTAGCTATCTCCTGGCAGTTTACCGTCGCTCGAGATTTTGCCGTCCACCAGGACTACGACTCGTTCAGCCTGTTTGGCAATGTGATGTTCATGGGTGACCATGACGATGGTGCGGCCACGGGCGTGCAATTCGTGCAAGATATCCATAATTTCCTTTCCGGTCGTCGTATCAAGATTACCCGTAGGCTCATCGGCCATGATCAGCACCGGATCATTGACCAAAGCGCGGGCGATAGCCACCCGCTGGCGCTGTCCCCCCGAGAGCTCGTTGGGCTCATGATGGATGCGATCAGCCAGGCCCACGGCTTCGAGGGCGGCGATGGCACGTTCTTCACGTTGCGCCGGCGTCAGCTTGCCATTGCGTCGATAAAGGAGGGGTAAGGTCACGTTGCGCAGGGCACTGGTACGGGAAAGTAAATTGAAGGATTGGAAAATAAAACCAATCTTGTAATTGCGGATGTAAGCCAGTTGCACTTTATCCAATCTGCTTACATCTTCCCCATCCAGCACGTAGCGCCCGGCCGTCACGCGATCTAAACAGCCCAGGATATTCATGAGGGTGCTCTTACCCGAGCCCGAAGGCCCCATGATGGCCACGAACTCGCCGGGCATGATACGTAAATCGACACCACGCAAGGCAGCCACTTCTACATCGCCCATGCGATAGACTTTTTTCAATTCGGTTGCTTCAATGATCGGTGTACGCGTAGCGTTTGTTCCCGTCATAATCACTGCGTCTCCACAATGCCGGTGCTCACGACATCACCTGCTTCCAAGCCAGCCTTGATCTCGGCAAAGGTGAAGTCCATCAGCCCCACCTCCACCATGCGTAGTTGCGGCTCGCCGTTTTCTATCACGAACACCGCATATTGGCCAGGCGAAATTTCGCGCAAAGCCTCCACCGGTACGAGCAGGGCATTGGTAGCGCGGCCACCGATGACTTCGACAGTAGCGTTGAGGCCAATCGGTAACACTAAGGGCTTGGCGAAGGAATCCTTGTTCAACGAGACGAGGGCGCGCACCACACTGGTACCGCCGGAATTCTGCAAGGATGGATCGACTTGTGTGACGGTACCCACGAAGGTGTCGTCGGGGAAGGCATCAAAAACCACCTCGACCTCGTAATCCACGCCGATTTTATCCAGATCGGTCTCGTCCAGGAAGATCTCCAGTAAGGGGCGATTGAGATCGGCCAGGGTGATGATAGGCGACGTCCCCACATTTTCACCCACTTCGGCCTTGATGGCCGTCACCACGCCATCTTGCGATGCCAGCAGTTGTGTTTCTGCCAGGGTACGCTCGGCTGCGGCAACGTTATTCTGGGCCTGTTGCACATTCAGTTGTGCCAATTGCACTTCCATATCCGAAGCTCCAGCCAGTAATTCATCTAATTGGGCCTGGGCTTGTGCCACTCTTGCTTCAGCGGCGGCTAAATCTTCTTCTGAGGCACCACTGAGCAAATTGTCGAGTTGGGCCTGGGCCGAAGCGACTTTAGCACGAGCAGCGGCAATCTGTTCGTTGCTGGGTCCTATCGTTTTCAAGTCATAATTGGCTTTGGCCTTTTGATAATTGATGGTAGCCTGCTGCAAAGCGCTGGCCTGAGGTAGTTGCCCCACATCCGAGCGCCAGCTCACCTGATCATACGCGCTTTGTGCCTCTTGCAAGATAATTTGTGCCAGATCAAGATCTGCCTTGGCCGCGGCAATCTCATCATCACTGGGCCCGGCCAGTAGGGTGGATAGAGCTTCTTGCGCGCTTGTCAGATTTTCGCGGGCGGCGGTAATTTCTTCATCACTGGCCGGTTCTCGCAATTTGGCCAGATCGGCCTTGGCCGAAGCCAGCGTGGCCTGAGCTGAAGCTATAGCCGCAGCATCGGCATCGGCCAGGAGCTGTTGTAATTGTAGTTCGGCCTGCTGTAGGCTGATCTGGGCCTGCAGTAGCTGCGCCTGGGCATTGGTATCATCGATGCGGGCCAACACCTCCCCGGCACTTACCTTGTCCCCAACCTGCACATTGAGCTCAGTCAAAACACCGGCTGTGCGAAAGCCAAGATTGATCTCCGAGGAGGGAATCACAGAACCGGCGCCGGTCGCAGAAACAACCAAGTTGCCTCGACGCACGGTAGCTGTTTGCAAAGCAGATTCGGGAGGGATCTGTGCCGAAACTCGGTTTTGATCGTAAAAATAGTAGCCACCGGCAACCATAAACAGAATGGCAAGGGTGGTGAAAAGAAACCAACGATGTTTTGTCATGAAAACTTCCTTTTTACTAAAGTCGCAGACAAATTTGTGGCTATCCTTCAATAAATGCAGGGTAGCAAAAAATATGGCCTTGTTGTACATCTTTGCTGCAGTGGTGCTGCACGCTTTTTGTATTATGACCAGAATCAAGCACCGTGTGGTTAAGGAAATATGAAGATTCTTTGGCAACTTCTCTCAATACATCTTGGCATAAAAAAGCCCGGGTCACGTGACCCGGGTTTTTTGGGCGGTTTGGGGAGCCTTGACTTGTCAGGCTACCGGTAACATCTGGGTGACAAACTTGGCCCCTTCGCGTAAGGCAGCTTTGTTGGCGACCAGCAAGTGATGATGACGTTCGGGTAAATGTTCATCCAACGCCTGCTCTACCACTTCGAGAGGTAGCAAATCAGTGGCCCCAAGTAACGCGCCTAAAAGTACAACATTCACCAGGCGCAGACTACCGCACTGGGTGGCAATGTCATTGGCCGGAATCATAATCGTATGAACATCGGGGCGATGAAGCGGACGGTGAATGAGAGAGCTATTGACAACGAAAACACCATTACTTTTGACAATAGGCTCGTACTTATCAACCGATGGCGCATTCATGGCGACCACCATATCCGGATTTCGCACCAAGGGCGAGCCGATGGGCTCGTCACCAAGCACGACCGTACAATGTGCTGTTCCCCCTCGCATTTCTGGCCCATACGAAGGAATCCATGTCACGTGCTTGCCGGCATTGACGGCCGCGTATGTGAGTAATTGCCCGGCAAACAGGGCGCCCTGTCCGCCAAAACCAGAAAAAACAACAGATTTTTCCATAATTGCTAACTCCTGGAACGGAACCTACTTCAGTTCTTCGTGAATCTTGAACTCACCCAAGGGGTACACTGGCACCATTGTGTCGCGAATAAAATCTAAAGACTCACTGGGATCGAGGCGCCAATTGGTGGGGCACGAACTGAGAATTTCGACGAGGCCTAAACCCAAACCTTTGATCTGTGCCTCAAATGCCAGCTTGATCGCTTTTTTGGCTTTGCGAATCTCTGCGACTGAATGCATAGAGCACCGGGCGGCATAAGCTACGCCAGGCATCATCGCCAACATTTCTGTGATATGGATCGGTGAGCCTTGCAAATCTACATTCCTACCATAAGGTGAGGAGGTGGTCACCATGCCCTCGGGGGTGGTTGGCGCCATTTGCCCTCCGGTCATGCCATAAACGGCATTGTTGACAAAAATAACCGTCAATTTCTCCCCACGGACACAGGCATGCAAAATCTCGTTGCCACCGATAGAGGCCAAGTCACCATCGCCCTGATAGGTAAAGACGATCCTGTCGGGCATAACACGTTTGAGACCAGTAGCCATGGCGGGGGCACGACCATGGGCGGCTTCGGTGCCGTCGAGATTGAAGTACTCGTAGGCAAAGACGGCGCAGCCAACGGGAGCGACACCGATAGTGCGTTCACGGATGCCTGCCTCGTCGATCACTTCGGCAATCAAGCGATGAATGATGCCGTGAGTGCAGCCGGGGCAATAATGTGTTTGCGTCTCGGCCAAAGCTTGGGGTCGTTGGTAGACTTTCTGCATGGAATCAAGCGCAGGCGGGGTGGAGATTGTTTGCGTAAGCGTGGTATCAGTAGTCATGGGGTTCACACTCCCTTGTGATAATTTCGATTTAGGCGAGGGGCACTGTTTGGGCCGAACGAAGAGGAGAGGTCGTTTCAACCAGGGTGTGCAAGGCTGGGAGGATGTCATCAGGCAGAGGGATTGTACCTCCCATCCGCCCCACGAAATGGATCGGCACCCGTTCATGTGTCACTCGTTTGATATCCTCCAGCATTTGCCCCGCGTTCATTTCTACAACGAGAATGCCTTTCATTTGCCCGGAAAGGGCCTCCAGTTCCTGCTCGGGGAAGGGCCAAAGGGTGATAGGGCGGAAGAGTCCCACCTTAAGTCCGGTGGCCCGAGCCTGTCGTACTGCTGATTTTGCAATGCGACCCACGGTGCCGAAAGCAACAATGAGATACTCGGCATCCTCTGTCATCATTGTCTCGTAACGAACTTCCTTTTGTTTGATCTCGGCCATCACTTTTTGCAGACGTAAGTTCAAACCCTCGAGTTTTTCGGCGCCGAGATAAAGCGATGTTATGTGCCTGGGCGGACGCCCCTTGGCACCGCGTAAGGCCCAATCCGGCCGCTTTTCCGGCCACTGCTTGAAAGGAGGCATTTCAATCGGCTCCATCATTTGTCCCAAACTACCATCGCCTATCAAAGCGACAATGTGCCGATACTTGAAAGCCAGTTCAAAAGTAATTTGCATCAAATCAACGGCTTCCTGGAGGGTCGCGGGCGCCAGGACGATGGCATGATAATCGCCATGACCTGATGATTTGACCATTTGGAAGTAGTCACCCTGGCTGGGCTGGATGTTGCCGAGCCCCGGCCCACCGCGCATGATGTCAACAATCACAGCCGGCACCTCGCTGGCAGCAATATAGCTGAGCCCTTCCTGCATCAGGCTGATTCCTGGTGAGGAAGAGGATGTCATCACCCTAACGCCAGCACAGGCCGCACCGTAAACCATGTTAATGGCACCGATTTCGCTTTCAGCTTGCAAAAAAGTAAGGCCCAACTTGGGCATACGCCGCGACATGTACTCCAGTAGCTCAGTTTGTGGCGTGATCGGATATCCGAAAAAGGCCTCTGCGCCAGCACGTAATGCCGCTTCCGCCAAGGCTTCGTTCCCTTTCCATAGTTCTTTTGCCATTTCTGCCTCCTTTTACGCTGCTTTGGCCCGTCTACGCGGAGATTGTCGGTATACAGTAAAAACCACATCTGGACAGACAACCGCACAAACAGCACAACCGGTACAATGGTTTTCACTTTCATCAAGAACAACCGGGTGATAACCCCGAACATTATACTCGCTAGAAAGATGGAGCACATGTTGTGGACAGGCATGTACACACAGCTCACATCCTTTACAGCGGTCTTCAGCAATGATTACTGTTCCTGTTATTGCCATAGCCTTACCTCATTGTAGGGAATGATATCAAGGAAAGAAACATCAGGGCACCTTATACCCTGGCGAACACAAAAACCCTCCCCCGGACGCGCCTATCCTCCTCATCTAGGTTTGATGAGGACAGCGTATTCGTCACAAAAGAGAGGATATCGCCAAAGCATCGTCATTGATGCAATTCGTATCATATTACAATTATTGCACAGAAACCGATCTATTTCTATGATCTATGACAGTTTCAGATATATCATATTGTGCAGACTTTCGCTTGAGAATGAGCCCATCTGTTTAGGAAAGTCAGCCTCCAATCACAATCGGATAAGTTGTGAAAGATGATCGTACTTAGGGAAAACGTCTGCGTGCTTTCTCCAATTCGATGGCCGCAGCCGTGAAGCGATAGAGCTGGGCCGGGCGATGGTCGCCATATTTCATCTTGTCCGTCCGCTCGAGGATACCTTGACTCAACACCTTGCGACGGAAATTGCGTTTATCCAGCGTCTCTTGCAGGACGATCTCATATACTTGCTGGAGTTCACTGAGAGTAAACACCTTGGGAAGAAGCAAAAAGCCCAACGCCGTGTATTCCAGCTTGTAGCGCAAACGTTGGATGGCATAACGAATGATGCGACCATGATCAAAGGCAAGGGGGGGCAAATTGTAGACATTGAACCAGCGTGCTTCGCGGGCATCGTCCCCGGCCTGCAAGGTAACAGCCGTGTCAGCACCAACGATGCCAAAATAGGCCACAGTGATCACACGACCCCGCGGATCGCGGTCCGGATCACCAAAGGTGTAAAGTTGCTCCAAATAAACACCGGTGACGCCGGTCTCTTCCCGTAATTCACGCTGTGCCGCAGTCTCCAGCTTTTCGTCAATGTTGACAAAGCCACCCGGTAGGGCCCAGGCTCCGGCAAAAGGCTCGTGACCTCGTCGGATGAGCAGGACGCGTAACTCTTGCTCGGCAAAGGTGAAGAGCACCAAATCCACCGTAACCATGGGCCGAGGGTATTCTTTTTGCGAAGAAGTCTGTTTCGTCATCACCAACCTCACACCAGCTTTACCTTACTCCTTCGTGAGTAAGCTGTGGCCGCGGCCCTTCGCCAGGGCCGCAGATAAGGGGAACAGCCTGAGGTAGTAGGCGAATGTTGAGTTCGTGGGCATCTTCGTAAATAATTTCGCCGTCAGTCAGTACAGGCAATGGATCATCACTAATCAGGCGTAGCCAGGTACTCTGGATGAGAAGGACGCGCGGGTCTTGTATATGGGAACCGTTAAAGGTTTTAGGCAACAGGCGGAGAATCTGGAGGCGGTTCATGGCATCGCCGATAACAATATCGAAAAGACCGTCGTCAGGGCGAGCCGTAGGTGTCAGGTGAAAAACGCCCCCTGTACGCCAACCATTACCCACGTAAGCCATGAGAATCGCCTTGTCTTCCAGGCGCCCCCCTTCCCACTCGACTGTAACCTTAGGCAAATGATAACTAAACAAGGCTTTGAACACACCACCAAGATAGATCAATGCCCCGCGCAGATATTGAATCTTGGCGGCCTCGATGTTGACGCGAGCACCAAAGGCAATGGCAACATCGTTGATAAAAGCCCGATCATTAATGCGGCCGGCATCAATGACGCGCTCATGTTCTGCCTTGACGAGTAAACGACAAGCCTCTTCCACATCCAGGGGAATGCCGACCTGATAAGCTAAATCATTGGCGGAACCGAGGGGCAGTACACCTAATCGTACCCGACTCACATCCGCTTCGGCCAATAAACCATTGACGACTTCATTGATCGTACCGTCGCCGCCCGCAGCTACAACCGGATCAAAACCATCCTGTACAGCCTGTTTGGCGAGACCAATGGCCTGATTGGGGGCTTCGGTCTGCACCAGCTCGAAGTCATAGTTAAGCGCTTTCAGGATTGTAACAACCTGATCGGCTTGTTTGGCTGCACCCCAACGATTGGAGTAGGGATTGAGGATGATTTTGGCAGGCATATTGGGAGTACCGAATTAGAAGCCTTGCAACACGGTGAGATCGACGATGCCATCGGGTAAGGCCGCGATATGCTGCACTAGAGCGAGCCGGGCTGCACGGAGGGTAGGATCGTCGGCCATGACAAGAACGCTGTCGAAAAAGGCGTTGATAGGCTGTTTGAGGGCGTCGAGCACCAAGATGAGAGTAGAAATATCGGGGCTCCCGGCCAGGGAGTCGCGCAGAGAGAGGTAGACATTGTGAAGATGGCGGGTGGCCGGTTCCACGTAAGCAGAGGGGTTGAGCTCGTAGGTCTCGTCTAGATTTCGTACGATGCGCTTACAGCGGGCATAAGCAGTCAAGGTATCCATCCAACCAGGCTGAGCTACCGCCTCACTCAATTCGCGTACGGCGTGATAAGCCCGAGCAGGATTATTGCCCTGCGCGGCAAGGACGGCTTCGGTGACATCGTGAGCAAAACCTTGTTCACGCAGCCAACCATAAAGCCGGCGCTTGATAAAGTCACTGACTTCGCTGATGACGGTGTCGCTAACCGCCACAGGCTGCAGACGAGCTGCTGCTTTCAGGCCCTCAACAATATCGAAGGGCTGATCGTTGACGATCAAGCACTGCACCAAGGCCAGGGCATCGCGACGCAAACCAAAAGGATCGGTGGTACTTTTTGGGGCCAGCCCCACGGCAAACAGCCCGATCAGACTGTCGAGACGATTGGCCAGGTTCAGAGCAAGCCCGGCCGGGCTAAGAGGGGTGTCTGGTTTGACGATGTAATGTTCTCGGATGGCTTGTGCTACCTCAGGCGCTTCACCCGAAGCGCGAGCATAGATTTCACCCATAATCCCCTGCAACGAAGTCATTTCAACCACCATGCTCGTGGCGAGATCAGCCTTACTGAGCCAGGCAGCACGCGTGGCGACTTCTGTCGTTTCCGTATCGAGGCCAAGTTGCGCGGCCACGACAGGGGTAAGCTGCTGCAAGCGTTTGACTTTGGCAAGCATCGAGCCCAGTTGTTCCTGAAAAGTGAGCTTGTCCAGATCCTTATTGAAGTCTGCCAACGGTCGTTTCATATCTTCACGCACGAAATATGCTGCATCGGCATAACGGGCCCGAATGACGGCTTCGTTCCCTCGCCGCACCAACTCGGCATCACGATCGGCGCCATTGGCCACTGTGATGAAATAGGGCAGCAGCTGACCATCGGCGTCGACCACGGGAAAATAGCGCTGATGCTTTTTCATCACGGTAATCAGCACGGGGGCGGGCAAGTCCAAAAAGCGTTCTTCGAAATGACCCAGCAAGGGAAATGGTTGTTCGACGAGGTCGGTAACTTCGTCAAGCAAAGCATCATCATCAGGAACTCGTCCTCCTACCGTTACGGCCAGCCGCTCGAGACCATCACGGATTTGTTGGCGTCGAGTGGCGCGATCGAGAACGACGCCGGCTGTGGCCAGGGTAGAAAAGTACTCGGCGGGGTTAGCAACAGGAAGCTGGGGAGAGCCATGAGGACGAAGGCCGCGACTTATGTTGGCACTTTGCACGCCGGCGTAGCGAAAAGGAATCACCTGATCATGATAAAGAGCAACCAACCAGCGTAAGGGACGACTGAAACTCTGGTTCGAGCTATTCCAGCGCATCGATTTTCTAAAGCGAATGGCGGCCACCCAGCCCCGGAGAAGGTCAGGAAGCAGCGTTAGAGTAGCTTCACCGCTCACGTGTTGCACGGCATACACATAGCGCTTACCGCCTTCTTCTCGCACAACCAGATCATCCGCGGTCAAACCTTTGCTGCGAGCAAAGCCAAGGGCCGCTTTAGTAGGATGCCCCTCAGCATCAAAGGCCCGATCCGCAGGAGGACCACGAAACTCCTGGGTTTCGGCACTTTGCTTAGCAGCAAGTTTTTGTACGTGAACGACAATCCGTCGTGGTGTTCCAGAAACATAGACTTCTTCGTAAGCCAGGCGCTGTTCCTGCAAAGAGCCAGGAACGAGGTGCTGTAATTGCTGGATAGCCGTGCGTAGTTCCGCAGGAGGTAGTTCCTCGACACCGATCTCCAGGAGCAGATCGGCGGCAGACAAAGTAATTGAACCGAGCTCACGCTGGCTTTCTCCTTCTGCCCGAACATCTGCACCTTCCTCTCCGTGTTCCTTGAGGAGAGGAAACTCCAGTTGCTCTCGCTGCGCCACATAAGCTTCGGCCACCCGCCGCGACATGTTGCGCATGCGACGGAAATAATTGGCTCGTTCTGTCACCCCCACAGCCCCGCGAGTATCAATCAGATTAAAGGTGTGGGAACATTTGAGTACGTAGTCATAGGCGGGAACCACTAAATTCTCGGCAATGGCGACTTCAAATTCCTGCTCATAGAGCTCGTAAAGCTGCTGCAAACGCCCGACATTGGCCACATTGAAGGCATATTGGCAATGTTCGATTTCCTGCATCTTCAGAACATCGCCATAGGTGTGTCCCGCATCCCATTGCAAATCCCACACCTCTTTGACATCTTGTAAGAACATGGCAATCCGTTCCAAGCCATAGGTAATTTCTACGGCGACAGGATCGAGATCAAGGCCTCCTGCTTGCTGGAAATAGGTGAATTGGGTAATCTCTAGCCCGTCCAGCCACACTTCCCAGCCCAATCCCCACGATCCCAGGGCCGGCGATTCCCAGTTATCTTCGACAAAACGGACATCATGCGCCTGTAAATCAATACCAATGGCGGCGAGACTATTGAGGAAAAGCTGCTGCGGGTCGCCGGGATCAGGTTTGAGGATGACCTGGTATTGCGTATGCATCTGCATGCGGTTAGGATTTTCGGCAAAACGGCCATCATCGGGCCGGTAGCTGGGCTCGACATAGCCCACATTCCAGGGCTCAGGCCCCAAAACACGCAAAGTAGTGGCAGGATTGGCCGTACCGGCACCCACTTTTTCGCTATAAGGCTGCCAGATCAAGCAATTCTGCTCTGCCCAGTAGCGTTCGAGGCGAAAAATCATTTCTTGGAAGGTGGGTGGATGGGAATGGGAATTAGTGTGGGTCATGGATGTATTTCGTGTTAAAAATGATGTAGTATGAAATAAAAACAAAGGTTAGATAGAGGTTGATAAGTATTTGCCCCTGCTTATTTTACACCAGATGAGAAAAATGAACAGATTCTTTAGTGCTTCGCCTGCATCTGCTTCAGTGTGCTGATACAAGGGGCAAACACTTTCTCGGCATTTTCTGAATGTCCCCGGGTCGCAGGGCTCTCACCTCTGGCTCGCGCAGCCAGATAAGCAAGGGTATGAGGTTCGCTGACAAAATCGCCGGTATGAACGATAAGATCGGCCTCCAGGGCATTGACCATTTCCACCACCTGTTGAATACGGTCCAAGGGCATGTAATGGCCATCGTCATAATGCAGATCACTGATATGCACGATGCGAAAGCCGTCGAAGGCAGGCGGAAGGTTGGGGAGAAAGATGTCAGTTTGAGTCACATCCAGCCAGGCTGGTTCAATCTTGGCAGCGTAAATCCCCCCCGTTACCGGTATCATTAAAGCAGCCAGCGCCAACTTCAAGAAGCGACGCCGTGTGAATTGATCGTGGCTCATTTCTCCCCAGGGTGCCAGCCAGGCTCATTTTCGGGAAAGCGAATGTTGACACGTTTTTGCAGGCTCAGCAGAGCTTGTTCGATATCAAGATCGAATTGATAAGCCAATTTGAACAAAAATACGATTGTATCGGCTAACTCGTTGGAAAGGGCCTGCAGGTGTTCTTGAGGGGCATTATCTTTTTTGTAGCCCTGTAAAAAGAGCACTTCGCGGGCAACTTCGCCCATTTCTTCCAGGGCGTGCACCAAAGTCAAGCCGGGATCGGCCTTATCGAAGCCTCGGGCCTGATCAAAATCGTGAATCCACTGCTGATACTCTGAAATCTTCATAAAGGAATTATCTCAGTAATTGAATAAACCGCGGTGATTTTAGTTTTCGCTCGAGAACATAGCGGATATGCTCTGCCAGAACTTTTTCAACCTGTCGCATCCGTGCCTGCGTCAGATGCAGTTTACTGATTTTGGTATAGGGTTGTGTCTGTAAGTAGCGTAGGACCTTGAGTGTGCCCACAGCCAATGGCTCAGCCCCTTGCATCCCTTCGCCATGACGGGGGCAAAGTACGCCGCCTTGCTCCAGACTGAAGTAATTGGTTACAGGCTGTAAGGATTCCCCGCATGTAACACAATGGAATAGCTGCGGCTGATAACCACTGTAGCGCAATAAAGTCAGCTCGAACCAACGCGCGGTCAAGGCTAAATCGGTGCTCGTCTGCAAGTGGTTGAAACCAGAGAGGAGTAGATCGAACAATTCAGGGTGGCTATCAT
>JAADFV010000429.1 GCA_013152695.1 Chloroflexota bacterium
GATGCTCTTTTCCCCCGCAGCCAGTTGCTCATCCTTGCCGCCAACCAAAATCAGCTAACGACGGCCGATGTACAACTGCAACGAGAGGGCAGGCGCCTGGAAATTCACAATCGTAGCGTCTATCCTCTTCTTTTGGATGATTTGCGGATGGCGGGGAAGGTGCGGGAACTGGGGATGATGATCAAGGAGGGGGATAGTTTCGCGATTTATCTCGATCATCCTTCGACCGAACCCTGCGAATTGCACTGCCAGATCGTTCAACATCTCGACATCATCCTCCCCCGGCGTACGACTCTCCTGCGATATCGCACCGAGACTGCCGAAATCCTCCCTATTTTTGACGTAGGCATTCTCTTGCAGAGTTCTGCAGCAGAGCAGGCGCGGGAGGAAGAGTTACGCTGGGAGTTACGTCAGCATCCTCATAATGCCCTGGCCGCGGCCAGTCTCGGGCGTTTGCTTTATCGCCAGGGACGCTGGCGCGAAGCAGAGCAGTATATGCAACAGGCCTTGCACGCGCCCAAAGCCTTGCCTGACGGTGGCCAGCGTGTGCGACTGGAATTGAGCCAATTGCGGCGACGGCAGGGAGAGCCCACGGGTACAGCAATATGACTTTGATTTTAGGTATCGAAACATCGTGTGATGAGACAGCGGCCGCGGTCGTGGCTGACGGCCGCAACATTCTCAGTAATGTCGTTGCTTCTCAGATCGAGTTGCATCGTCAATATGGCGGCGTTTTTCCGGAAATGGCTTCACGGCAGCATATTCTCACGATTCTGCCAGTCATACGGCAGGCTTTGGCTGACGCCGGTGTCGGCTGGTCTGATATCGATGCTATTGCTGTTACGCGCGGCCCCGGTTTGGCCGGTTCGCTACTGGTCGGGATCAATGCTGCCAAAGCCGCGGCCTGGATGCAAGGCTTGCCCTTAGTAGGTATCAATCATCTAGAAGGACACATTTACGCCAACTGGGTCGAAGCGGTAGGTAACCGCCCGCATAAGACCTTTCCCGTCTTGGTTCTGATCGTCAGTGGAGGCCATACGGAGCTGGTACTCATGCAAGATCATGGTCGGTACCGGCGTCTGGGGGGCACCATCGATGATGCGGCGGGGGAGGCTTTTGATAAGGTTGCGCGCTTGCTGGGTTTAGGGTATCCTGGAGGTCCAGCCATTCAAGAAGCAGCCAACCACGGTAACCCCAGCGCCTATCCTCTTCCGCGCGCCTGGTTGAGCGGCAGTCACGATTTCAGCTTTAGTGGCCTGAAGACGGCTGTTCTCCGCCTTGTGCAAAAATTGGAGGGAGTCAGTGCCGAGGGTGAGCGAAAATTGACACCCGGTGCTGCTCTGCCCCCGAACATCGTCGCCGATCTGGCAGCCTCTTTCCAGGAAGCTGTCGTGGATGTGCTGGTGACAAAGACGTTGGCTGCAGCAGTCGAAACTGGAGTGACCGAAGTCTGCCTGAGTGGTGGCGTGGCGGCCAATGCTCGCCTTCGCCAGAGTTTTGAACAGCGCTCGACCATTCCTGTCGCAGCCCCACCCCTTTATTTGTGTACCGATAATGCCGTGATGATCGCAGCCGCCGGCTATTTTCGCTGGCGTCAGGGCGAACGGAGTTCCCTTCAGCTCGACGTGATTCCTAATCTTCCTCTTTTCTCGACAAACGAGGCGTGATGATGAAACTATTTGAATTGGCGAAAAGAGTGGAATCGAGTGGTGAGGTGGCTTTGGGGCCAGAGGAGTCGGGCATGCTGACCACCTATCTGATTTACGGGGTTCTTGCTCCCGGGGAAACAGGACGGCGTATTCGTCCCGGCAAGGGGCGGGAAGAAATTCTGTATCTGATCAACGGCGAGGCCCGGCTCGAAAAAGGGGGGCGGAATCCTCTGGAAATCGTGTGTAAGGGCGGCTCGGCGGTCACCTTACCCGAAGGAAGTGATTGCTGGCTAAGCAATCTCACCTCGAGACAGGTCGAGTATATCATTGCCGGGGGATTTACCGAACCCGTGCATTTTTTGCGTCAAGTACAAGAGAAAATGGGTGAGACAGGAGGAGAATAGGAATTTGACTTACTTTCTCAGCTCCTGCTCATTTGACAGAAAACCGTGAGCATGGTACTTTTTGCCTGCTGTTGGGCCACCGAAATACGTTCAGGAGAGGCATGAGCGCAGTTGGTTGGCCTTGCAGGGATTAGTTTTATGCTTATATTGGGTATTCACAGAGCTTAAATCGAACTTTTTCATATATGCCTATTTAAGCTCTGTTATTCTTTTCCATCTCTTCACACTTTCCTTAAAAGGAGGAAACTCAGATGTCCCGTAAGTTGATCGTTCTATTTGCTGTGTTCATTGTATCGGTCCTGGTCATCGGTGCTTGTGCTGCCCCCGCGCCGGCGGCGGAACCCGCTCCAGCCGAACAACAACCAGCGCCTGCCGAGCAGCCTGCTACCACCAGCACCCTCGCGGTGGTGCAAGAACGTGGCAAGCTGATTTGTGGTGCAAACCAAGCCGTTCCTGGTTTTGGTTTCTTGCAATCAGATGGTACCTTTGCTGGCTTTGATATCGATTTCTGTAAAGCATTAGCCGCTGCCGTTTTTGGTGACGCAGGTAAGGTCGAATATCGTCCTCTGAACGCCAAGCAGCGTTTTACAGCTTTGCAAGCAGGTGAAATCGATGTCCTCATTCGTAACACTACCTGGACCTTGACCCGTGACACCGAACTGGGTGCTAACTTTGCCCCAACGACATTCTACGATGGTCAGGGTATCACTGTGCGTAAGGATAGTGGTATCAACTCCTTAGAAGATTTAGAGGGTGCCTCCATCTGTGTGTCGGCCGGTACAACCACCGAGCTGAACCTGGCTGATCAGATGGCTGCACGTGGTATTAACTACACACCGGTTGTGTTCGAAACTGCTGACGAGACTACAGGTGCTTATCTCGATGGCCGTTGCGATGCCTACACTACCGATAAATCCGGTCTGGTAGCACGCATGTCACTCTTCCCCAATCCTGAAGAGCATAAGATTCTGGATGAAACCCTGTCGAAAGAACCTCTTGGCCCCGTTGTGCGCCAGGGCGACGATCAGTGGTTTGACATTGTGAAGTGGGTTGTTTTCGCCACATTCACAGGTGAGGAGATGGGTATCAATTCCCAGAATGTGGATGAGTACAAAGCCAATGCCACAGATCCGAACGTACGCAAGCTTTTGGGTCTGGAAGGCGACATGGGTGTGAAACTCGGTCTGAGCAATGACTGGGCTTACAACATCATCAAGCTTGTTGGCAACTACGCCGAGATCTATGATCGAAATCTGGGTCCCGACACTGTCTTCAATCTGCCTCGTGGCCTGAATGCGTCGTGGGTTGATGGTGGTCTGCTCTACGCTCCTCCCATTCGCTAAACTTTTTCTCCATACCAACGAAGGGAAGAGCTCACCCTCTTCCCTTCGTCCCTAACAACGCCCACGCGGAAGGTGCCAACGACGCGGTTGAACTGGATGATGAGGTTGGTTTTAGAGGTTGGTCTGGCGTGTTGGGCGTTCTTCATTTACTGGATTCTGCGTTCAATATAGGGTAATGCCATGACAACAAACATGTCTGAACAGTCTGCTGTTCCCTTTTGGCGAGATGAGCGTTACCTACAGGTGATAGCCCAGGTGGTGGTTGTCCTGGGAATTTTCGCCCTATTCTGGTGGCTCATCCATAATTTATTGTCTGGACTGGAATCATTGGGGACACCGTTAAGTTTTCGTTTTCTGGGGCAAACAGCGCAGTTTGACATCGGGGAAACATCAATTGAATACAGCCGCAATAGCAGTTATGCTCGGGCTATTCTCGTCGGGCTGCTCAATACCATTAGGGTTTCCTTCATTGGCATTATCTTTGCCTCCCTTGTTGGTATTGTCGTAGGTGTGGCGCGACTTTCTACGAACTGGTTGGTGAGCCGGCTTGCTGCGGCGTATGTCGAAGTTCTGCGAAATATTCCTTTGTTGGTTTTCCTTATCTTTTTATCTTCGACAGTCTTTCATAAACTTCCTAAAGTGCAAGAAGCAGCCAAACTCGGTGAGTGGGCTTTCTTGACGAATCGAGGCATCTACCTCATCTGGCTACAACCCGCGGATGGCTGGTCGTTATACCGTTGGGTGTTGTGGCTGGGGGTGTTGGTGGCGGTAGTGATATCGGTTGTGCTTATTCGCCAGGGCAGGCGCACTGGGCGCATGCCTTTATACTGGTTGTGGTCTATCCTTGCCTTTATTGCCGTAGCCGTGGTGGGATGGTTTTTCATGCCATCGACGCCGCTTATCCCCGATATACCCAAGCTTGAGGGCCGTAATTTCCGGGGAGGACTTTCGCTTACCCCAGAATTTATGGCTATTTTTAGCGGCCTGGTCATTTACACCGGCGCCTTCATTGCCGAAGTAGTACGGGCAGGTATTCAGTCTGTGTCCAAAGGGCAACGCGAGGCAGCTGCAGCTCTGGGATTGAGCAGTTTTCTCACTTTACGACTGATCGTCTTCCCCCAGGCTTTGCGAGTCATCATTCCACCGCTTACCAGCCAATACCTCAATCTCACAAAGAACTCATCGTTGGCAATTGCCGTAGGTTACCCCGACCTGTTTGCCGTGGGGGGCACCATTATCAATCAGTCGGGACGTGCTGTGGAGATCATCCTTATTACCATGGGGGTTTATCTCAGTTTCAGTTTATTGACATCGCTGTTCATGAACTGGTATAACCGTCACACAAAACTGGTGGAGCGTTAGTCATGACAACTCAATATTCGTCCACTTCAGACATTTTACCGCCCCCCACCGAGCGCTACACTCTCCTGGGCTGGTTGCATAAGAATCTGTTCAGCGATTGGTTCAATAGTATTCTATCGGTTGTGGTTGGCTCCTTTGTCATAGTCGTTTTGGTTGGTATCCTCAAGTGGCTCTTCGTCACGGCGCAGTGGGCAGCCATTAACGATAATATTGCTCTCTACATGAAAGGCCAGTATCCCGGGACAGAGGATTGGCGTTTGTGGGTACTGCTTTATCTCGCCGCCCTGCTCATCGGTTCAATATGGAGCCTGTTTTTTCACCGCGTCGATGCCATTGCCTGGGTGCTTTTGTTTATTCCGCTTTTCCTAGCGGTATGGCTGTTCGCGTTAGGCAAGCCTTCCTGGTGGAATGTGCTCTTAGCCGACGCCTTTGGCATTATTGGCTATCTCTTTGGGCAGCGGTTTCCCAAGAAAGCAAAACGTCCTACCACATTCCTGCTGCTTTTGTACATGCCTTTGGTGATTTTATTGATCCGAGGCTTGGGTGAAGATGGTTTCTTGCCGCGTGTAGGCACTAATTTATGGGGTGGTCTCCTGCTTTCCTTGCTATTGGCGATCATCGGCATCGTTTTCTCTTTTCCGATTGGTGTTATCTTGGCTCTGGGACGGCAATCGAAGATGCCAGCCCTAAAGATGCTCAGCATTGTCTACATCGAAGTAATTCGTGGTGTGCCTTTGATCACTTTGTTGTTCATGGGTCAATTGATGCTACCCTTCTTCCTCCCGGCTGGAATCACTATCGACCGCGTCATCCGGGCTGTGGTCGCCATCATTATGTTTGCGGCAGCCTATATGGCTGAAAACGTACGTGGCGGCTTGCAGTCCATTCCCATCGGTCAGTACGAGGCAGCTGATGCCATCGGCCTCAACGGCGTTCAGAAGATGATCAACATTATTCTGCCGCAGGCCTTGCGCACTGTCATTCCCGTCCTCGTAGGTCAGTTCATCGGCCTCTTCAAAGATACATCGCTGGTGGCTCTGGTTGGTCTTCTCGACCTATTGGGCATTGCCCGTGGCATTTTGGCTAATCCATCCTACATCGGTCGCCAGCTCGAAGTCTTCTCGTTCATTGCTCTAATTTACTGGGTATTCAGTTACGCCATGTCCTACGCCGCCCGACGCCTGGAAATATCTCTGGGTGTGGGCGAACGCTAATCATTATCATATCTGCTCAAGAAAATAATACTAATCATCCCCACTAGGATAGATTAAGGAGACACAAATGAGTGAACCTATCATCATCTGCCGAGATGTCCACAAATGGTATGGGCAATTTCATGCCCTCCGGGGCATCAGCATGGAAGTACAAAAGGGCGAAGTAATCGTCATCTTTGGCCCTTCTGGCTCTGGCAAATCTACCTTTATTCGTACCATCAACCGCCTGGAAGAACACCAAAAGGGCACAATTATTGTGGACGGCATTGAGCTGACCCACGATGTGCGCAATATTGCCGCCATTCGCAAAGAGGTCGGTATGGTCTTCCAGCAGTTCAATCTTTTTCCTCATCTAACGGTGTTGCAAAACATCACTTTGGGGCCAATCCAGGTGCGGAAGTGGAAGAAAGAAGATGCGGAAAAGATCGCCATGCAATTGCTCGAACGGGTGGGTATTCCTGAGCAGGCGGACAAGTACCCAGGCCAGCTTTCTGGTGGCCAGCAACAGCGTGTCGCTATCGCCCGCGCCATGGCCATGCAGCCCAAGATCATGCTTTTCGACGAGCCTACTTCGGCTTTGGACCCGGAGATGATTAAAGAAGTACTTGACGTAATGATGGAGTTGGCCCAGAGCGGGATCACCATGTTGGTGGTCACGCATGAGATGGGCTTTGCTCGTGCCGTTGCCGATCGTATGTTTTTCTTCGATCAAGGTCAAATCGTCGAGGCGGGTACACCGGAAGAAGTCTTCTATCATCCGCAGGAAGACCGTACCAAACTATTCCTTTCCCAAATTCTTCAGCACTAAGCAGGCATATTCGTGTGGCGTGGTACGTGGTGTCTGTCAGACCACGTACCACGTGACGCGTTTTGAGGTATTAGGCAGAGGCCCAATTCGTGTCATGAACAACCTTGCCATAGATCAAGCCTATCTGCTCGAAACCCTGACTAGCTTACTCAAAATTCCCAGCCCGACCGGTTATACCGACGCCGCTGCTGATTTTATCGAGCAACAATTGCAAAAGTTGGGTGTGCCGGGGCAACGCGACCGTAAAGGTGCTGTTATTACCACTGTGTCTGGGCTCGATAGCACGGCACCGCGAGCCCTTAGCGCCCATATCGACACACTAGGTGCCATGGTCAAACGTATCAAGAGCAATGGGCGTTTACAACTCAGTGCCATCGGTTCCTTCGCCTGGAATACGGTCGAGGGTGAAGGTTGTCGGGTATTTACAGCTGCCGGGGAGGAGATTGAGGGGAGTCTGCTCTTGACAAAGGCTTCACGACACGTGCACGGTGCCGCTGTAAATGATACCCGGCGCAGTGCTGAAGTGATGGAAGTGCGCCTGGATGAGAAGGTGTGTAACGCTGAGGAAACACAGGCCCTGGGGATCAGTGTGGGAGACTTTGTTGCTTTCGATCCACGTCTGGTTGTGTCTGATACCGGCTTTATTCGCTCTCGCCATCTCGATGACAAAGCTGGTGTGGCCTGCATTCTTACTGCAATCAAGGCCATGCAAGACGCGGGGATACAACCGGCCCAACGTACCACATTTCACTTCAGTCCTTACGAAGAAGTGGGGCACGGCGCCGCTACTGGTATTCCTTCAGATGTTGTGGATCTTGTTGCTGTGGATATGGCCGCCGTGGGGGAAGGGCAGGCTTCGGATGAGTTCCATGTGACTATTTGCGCCAAAGATTCGGGGGGACCATATCATTATGGACTCAGCCAGCATCTGCGCCAGCTCGCCTACAAGAACGACATTCCCTTTGTGGTTGACATTTATCCTTATTACGGCTCGGATGGAGAGGCCTACTGGCGTGCGGGGGGAAGCGGCCGCGTGGCTCTCATTGGTCCCGGCGTCGATGCTTCACATAATTATGAACGTACACATATGGAGGCACTCCAGGCCACGACGCGCTTGATCCTGGCCTATTTACTCTCGTAGTGGTGCTATAAGGCGGGTTATTTCCTGTATCGCCGGTCATTTTTGGCGATTGATAACATTCATATCTTCCAATGACAATAGTTTCTCTTGACAGGCTATACTTTCGCTACTCTGCACCACTTCAACTTTGGATAAGACGTCGCTTCGCGCAGCCGTGGGTACTGGCAGATACTAACCTGGAAGTGTTTCCGGGTGAGATTGTCGCCATCACAGGGAGCAATGGTGCCGGAAAAAGTACGTTGTTACGTTTACTGGCACTTTTGCTTTATCCTACTCGTGGCGATCTCTACTTTTGGGGTGTTAATAGTCGCTTTCTGTCGTCCTCACTGCGTCGCCAAATTGCCTGGCTCGGGAGCGGTGAACGAACCTTCTTTTGGCGATTAACCGGTCGCCAAAATCTATATTTTTTTGCAGCACTTCGGGGGATTAATACCGAGACTGTCGATCATCGTCTGGCTGAGCTGGCAGATACCTTAGAGCTCAACCCGCTCTTGAATCAACGTGTGGATCGCTACTCTCGAGGACAGAAACAGCGCCTGGCCTGGGCACGCCTTTTGCTCTCTCAACCCGCACTCCTCCTTCTAGATGAGCCCTTTCTCGGTCTTGATGATCTTGGGCAGCGGCAGGTTTGGCAGCTTCTGACAGATTGGTGGCCCCCGCACTCTCCTCCCACCCTACTCATTGCCACCCCCAAAGCTGATTCGACCATACCCTGGAGCCAGGTAATCAACCTTGACGCTCCCTCTAGCCTTAGTCCTCTCTGAGAGGTACTTCTTTGCCATTTCTAGCCCGCTTCTGCATTCCTCATGTTTTCTCTTACCCGCCAACTTCATCTTGCCTACGCTTTTTGGCTGCGGGATTGGTACGAACAAAAAAGCTATCATTTTGCCTTTATTTTTCGTATTTTTTCCATTCTTCTCACCCTATTTCTATTTTATGAAATAAGTCGGCTGGTTATACCGCGCTCCTCTCGTGTCCAGCCGGCCTACACGGGTGATTATTTCAGCTATATCCTTATTGGTTTGGCCATGCAAGATGTGGCCAATGTTGGTATCCTATCAGTAGCTAATAAGTTACGTATTTGGCAGACTACCGGCATTCTCGAAACAATCCTCGCCGAACCATTTCCTGTCCTCTTCTTTCTTGTCTACACACCCTTATGGGATTTGACATTCGCCTTTTTTCGCCTTATGATTTATGTGTTTGTGGGCATTCTTTGGCATCACGTCACCCTGTCCCATCCTTGGCAGCAGTGTTTATGTGCGTCACTATTGCTCGGTATCTCATACCTGGCATTTTTGGGATTAGGTTGGCTGGCAGCAGCCTTCATTCTTTGGTTTAAACGCGGCAATCCGATTCTCTGGTTGTTTAATGGTCTTGCCTCTCTGGTTTCTGGCGTCTACTTTTCCCCCGACATTTTACCCTTTTTCTTCCAGATTGCTGCTAAAATCTTTCCTCTAACTTATACTCTCCATGGCTTACGTTTGCTCCTTTTAGAGGATGCTACATTACCCCATGTCTGGTCTGATGTTCTGGTGTTAGCGGGCATGGCTGCCATATTCCTTGGCATCGGTCTGTGCGCTTTTCAGAGAACATTGGTCTGGACCCAAAAGGCCGGAAATTTGGCCAACTACTAACCGCTGATCATGACGTTGGGAATGGCGCAATTGCGCTCGTGGTTGCAGTTTCTTTTTTTGCAAACGGACGTAGCCCCGCGCGTAGCGCCCTTGGCAATAGACGACTGGCTTTCCTGGCTCGAATTTCATCAATTAGCCCCCTTAGCCTGGGCACGTCTTCGTGATACCGAACAACTGAAATATTTACCTTCACCAGCCGTCTCTGCTTTGAGGCGGCTGGTTTATTTTTGCATGGCTGTCACGACCACGCGTGAGCCGGCTCTTACAGAGGTACTGAAGGCCTTTCAGGCGACTGGTCTCGAAGTAGTTCTTCTCAAAGGTGCTGCACTCACCTGGGCAGGCGCATACACGAATACCCTTTGGCGAGAAATGGGAGACTACGACTTGTGGTTACCGGCGGAGCAAATGCCAGTAGCGAGGCAGTGTTTACAAAAGTTGGGCTATACTCCCCAGCATAAACCCTACAGGCCTTTGGCTCTACGCCTGGCTGAAAAGTCAGAAATTGAAATGATCCAACCTGGTATTCCCAGCCAGGTGGTTGATTTACACTATCATCCCTTTCAGGGTAAATGGCTGGGAGCAGTGTTACCACGTGGGGTGGAAGATGCATTGTGGCAGCGACGCATTCCTGTTATCCGTAGGGATATTTCTACCTATCGTCTCTCCAACGAAGATAATTTGTTACACCTCGCCATCCATTTTGCGGTAAATCACCAGATGGGGCGCCCTGGACTGCGGGCATTATGGGATGTTGCTACCAGCTTGAAGGCCTGGCCCGTCGACTGGGAGGCCGTATTGCAACGCGCTCACCATTGGGAATTACAGACAGCACTTTATCTGGTGCTGCATTTGGCCGCAACTTGGGTAGCAGCCCCTGTTCCCCACGAAGTTTTGGAAGATTTATGTCCCTCCCCACTGCGACGAGGATGGTTAGAATTCATCTTGCCCTCAGAAACTATTCTTCAGGGCACCACAATTTCTACTTCTCATCGTCGCTACGTATACCTCTTCGCTCTTTTAGATAAGCCTCAAGTGGGAGTCTCGCTCGCTCGTCAGGCATTTTTTCCCCCGCGACAATGGTTACAGTTGCGTTATTCTCAAAACGGTACTTCTTTACTGTCTCTTCGTTATCATCATCTCAGGCAATTCATTCGTACACCTCAGTTTTAAGGGATGTTTTATGAAACACACACTACTATTTGACATAAATCTTGATCCATCTTCTTCAATTCCTTCCAATTCATCCCCAATTCCAATACCCTCTTATCAACCCCCGAGCATCATCTATCGGGGAAAGCTAGAGACGCGCGCCGGCTCTCCAACCGGTCAACCTCACGACTTCATTCTAGACCCCAGCAGCCCCCTTTCTCAGCCATAATGAACCTGCACCAAAGAAAAAACGTTCAGTGGCTGTTTGTCGCCTTAATTCTTACTATTACTTTTTTGGTTTGGCTCTTTTTTCTCACACCTGCCATTGTCATCCGCTGGCAGACTGAGACCGAGGCAGACACTGTCGCTTTTAACATTCTTCGTGCCGAGGTGGGTAGCAACGATTTTCAGCCTATCAATTCGCAGCCTATTCCTGCCCACGGAAGCATTATTCAGGGTGCTACCTATGCTTTTACCGATAAGTCGGTTCATCGCGGTCGTACCTACATTTATCGCCTCCAAGAAATCACGGTGTATGGTGAGCAGATAACTTACGATAATGATACTGAAGCCCATGCCCAACGCTCGCCAGCAGAGATTATCGCTGCGGCGACATTCCTTCTGCTTGTCTGGGGAAGATGGCTACTCCTCGTGTACCATCAACCTTACAGCTACAGTCAATATTCGTCTCCTCGTTTGCCGGAATGATTGTAAATGTCTCCCAGTCTAGCATCTTCTCTCCTTGGCAACTGGGAGATTACCGTTACAAGCGATAGTGATCTTCCCGTTCCCACCCACCCGTTTTATGAAGCGAAGCCAAAATTTCGCGGTACATCCTGTCTTCTTGAGACTCCCGGCTTTTTAGGAGAAATCGATCCCCATCGACAAAGCGCCCACCTACTCGCTCATCCCTCCGCCACCCCAGCCGATTTGTGCTACTTCCAGCGCGTAGTAGCAGCTCTGGCTCTTTTCATGATGGGCAGCTTGATGGTTCATGCCGCTGCTGTACTCAGTGAACGCGGCACTCTGTTGTTCGTAGGAAATTCTGGTGCCGGCAAAAGTACTATTGCCCGACATGCCGGCAGGCGTCATGTCCTGCATGATGATATAGTAGCCCTGCAGCCACAAAAAGTCGGTGTTCTTGTCAGTCCTTTGCCGGATGAAAGGCACCAATCTCTACCTGTCTATCCTCTCAGCGGACTTTTACTGCTCGCCCATTCTTCCCGCCCCTTCCTCCAACCTATTCCTCCTGCCATCGCCCTCGCCGAACTCGTTGCTAACAGTCCTGTAATTAATGCCGCTCCTCAATATTTACCAGCGCTATTTTCATTTTGGTGTTCATTGCTGGCTGTCACCCCCTTTTACCGCTTGCATTTCTGTCCCGATGCTTCATTTTGGGAGGTACTTGATGCTCAATTTAGATGATTTTCTTGTTTTGCAACCTGATGTCATTTTTCAGGAGATGGGCGGAGAGGCCGTGGTTGTTATGCCGACACAGGCCTCTTTCATCGTCCTCAATGCCAGCGGTGCCTATCTCCTTCCCCGCTTGCGACATCCCACCAGCTTACGTCAACTCGCAGACGACCTCTGTACTTACTACGACATCCCAACCCCCCAGGCGCAAAGCGATGTTCTTGTTTGGGCCGAGCAAATGGTTGATGTGGGGGTGTGCAGCAAGGAATGAGTAGTATCTATTTGTGTGACCAGCTTTCTCTCTCGCTTACTGTTTAATTCTTCATTCCAAGATTCGGAGGGGATTCGACATGATACCAACTTCTCGATGGTTTCTCTTTGCCATTCTTTTGTTCCTCTTGGCTTCTATTTGGGGACATCCTTTATTTGCGGCAGATAGCGATATTGTAATTAGCGAAGTGATATATAATTCTACTTGCCATGGTACGACAGATGACAGCATTTGTGCCGGATCTAGCAAGACCGAAACACATTTCGAGTGGGTGGAAATCTATAACAAAGGGGTAGCTTCGGTCAATATCAACGGATGGCAGCTTTGTGATAATAATGGCTGCGATACTTTACCAGACATAAATATCGCAGCGGGTGAGTATTGGCTTGTTGCTTATAATGGAACAGCATTACAAACTGAATTCGATCAGTACACACCCGCCTATACTGTGATTTCGAGTTACACCATCTTTCTAAGCAGTCCTCTGGGGGGCAGTTATGGTCTATCTAACGATTCGGATTATGTTTATATACTTAATGCCGCTGGAACTGCTGTAGATTGCGTCTCTTGGGCATCTACAGCAGGAACAGACTGTAACGACCTGACATATGTGGCCGGAGGGGACGGTATTGACACCGACTTAGATGGAGCCCAAAACGGTCAGTCTATCACCAACATCCAGGGAGCGTGGTATGAACATGGTCCAACAGACACGGTCGAACAAGCTTCACCCTATGCCTCAAATTCTGCTGCTGGTGGCTCTCCTAACGCCGTCATCCTTACCAGAATGAGTGCGACCGTTCAGAGTAGCCGTATATTTGTGGTGACAGCATTCACTTTGAGTTTTGTGCTTATCGGTTTTAGTGCTGTACGCCGCCACATTTTCCTTTCTCGCTAGCCTACTCCCTAAAACAGCCTGTCCCTAGAAGGAAATATCTCATCACCTAAAACCTCCGACCCCCGACGCCCCCTACAGATCACACACCAAGTTCTCGTGATCCGAAACCTGCTCCACAGTGTTTTTTACCCCTCACCGCTCATGGCTTGTAAGTCCTTTTTACCACTTCAGACTCTCTA
>JAADFV010000430.1 GCA_013152695.1 Chloroflexota bacterium
ATATCCAGGGGCTCACAGGTGCCATCTTTCGGGCTGTCGGGGATGAAATCCAGCGCCGCCCAGCCACTGCCAGATCCCCAACCGCCATGCGGGCCCCCTGTCAGATACCACCATTCGCCGCGTGCCCAGGGTAGCTGCAAAGGTGGTTGCTCGAGCCCCGGAGGAAGGACGGGTTCAGCATTGTCCCAGGGAACAGGCCCAAATAATCGTTCATAAGCAGCAAGAAAAGCTGATATTTCGCCGGGAAGGTCTTCGGGCAACACATCTCGTGCTAAAACTCGCTGAATGGCAATACTGCCGGGATTGAGGCCAGGCGCCCCTCGCAGAACTTGCCTGTTCCGGAAGGGGATGGCAGTTTCTCCGCGATCTTGCCAGCCATAAAAGCCGTGATTTAGCTCTTCTGCCGCCCATTCCAATTGCGGAAGCAGACCCTCTGCTCCTGCAAGATAGCCAAGAGGACGCGTCAGGGCCATCCCCTTTGGCTCGGGCTGCGATAACCATCCCCCCCGTGATTCTAGCAATGCCAGCAGTACTCGCGGGCCAACGCTATATTGCACTGCCAGGCGTGACACCACCTCGGCACCTGACCAGCCGTTGGCCGTGTGAAAATCTCGTAAATAACCCGGCTGTTGCTGCACAAAGGCCTCGACATCGAAATCGAGGTAGGCCGGCCCATACACGAGTTCGCTGTCGGGCAAAATTGGGTCGGCCGGTGTGGTAGACACCTGCAAATGGGGCAGGATCAACCCCTGTCCCACGATCAAACGGTCGGGGTCACTAAGATGGTTGGCGGCGAGGATATCGGCGATACTGACACCATGTCGCGAGGCTATTGTCGCCAGGAATTCATCGCGCTGCACAGTGATGAATTCCTGGGCGACATTGGCGGGTACGGTGGGTCCCGGTGTAGGGGTGGAAATGGGCGTGGGTGTCGGCGTGAGGGTATGTGTAGGCGTCAAGGAAGGTGTGGCCGTTGCCGAAGGCGTGGGGGTGGTCGTGCCGGTGGGGGTAGGCGTTGCCGCCAGTGTTAAAGTGACACTGTTCACCGCCACTGCCGCAACCGGTGTGGGTGTTGCGGCACCGGTACAGGCCCCGGAAAGAAGGACGATGAGAGAGAAAATAGGGAAAAGGAGGAATCGTGAGTGCAAGATTGGAATTCGTTAGCAGAGAAGGATGTTTTTCTTGGAGATTTGCATTATACTGCTTTTGCGTTATTTTATAGCAACCATTCCCTCCTCCCTATTTTGTCAAGGAGTTTATTCTGTGACTGCACGTATTCCCCCATCTCATATCGACCTTCTGCAAAGGCCGCTCTATGGCGTTTTCACAACGATTTCCCCCCAGGGCTATCCTGAGAATACCATTATTTGGTTTTCCTGGGATGGTGAGCATATTTTGATCAATGCAACGGATGGTCGTCGCAAAGTCGACAATGTCCGTAGCAATCCTCACGTCGCCCTCATGGTACTGGATCCCGATAATCCCTTCCGCTGGATCGATGTACGGGGAGAGGTCATTGCCATCGAGGAAGATGAAGAGTATCAAAATATCAATGCGCACGCGAAGCGCTATTTGGGCCACGATGAATACTACGGCAATGCCGCTCCCGCCGAACTTAAGGGTCAAGAACAGCGATTGATTATGAAAATCAGCCCGCGCCGCGTGGTCGTATTTCCCAGGTCTTGACAGCGAGGGTAAGTGACAGAGGACGCGGGCAAGTGTAGATGGAGATGAATGACGCTGATACCAAGCAATGATATGGCTACAGCATATCACAGCTACTTTTTCTCCAATACCAGGGTTCATCACAAACATTTCATACAGTAATCCGGCCCCGTTCCTTACCCTCTATTCCCACCCGCACCCGCAATTTACCAAACATCATGCCTTACACAAATAATATCACCGGTCACATTCATGACGTCGAGATCAAAGAACTTGTCACTCATGCCGATCCTCGCGGCTTTTTCCGTGAGGTCATTCGCGTCAGCGATGAATTTTTCTCCGAGGGTTTTGGGCAGTGGAGTCATGCTCGTAATTTTCAGGGCGTGATCAAAGCCTGGCATATCCACAAACATCAGGTCGATTGGTGGTATTGCCCCTTGGGTAACATTAGAGTCGCCCTTTACGACACGCGGCCCACCAGCCCCACCCACGGCGAGCTCATGGAGTTGTACATGGGTGACAATTATCCCGCTATTGTCTTGCGCATCCCTCCCGGTGTTGCTCATGGTTACAAGGTGCTCAGCGCCGAAGCTCACATGCTCTACATTACCAGTAGAACCTACGATCCTGCGGATGAGGGCCGTATTCCTCACGATGATCCCGAAATCGGCTATGATTGGTTGGCCGGACACAAAATCACCTAATTTCTGATGCTTGCTCCTGGCGATATCCTCGGTCCCTATCGTATCGAACGTGAAATCGGGCGGGGTGGTATGGCGATTGTCTACCTTGCCCATCACCAGCGTCTCGATCGAATGGTCGCGCTCAAAATCCTTCATCCCCGCCTGCAAAATGATCACGAATTGGTGGAACGGTTCCTTTTTGAGGCACGTGCCGCCGCTCGCCTGGACCATCCCAACATTGTCGCCATCCATGATGCCGGGCAGATCGATGGTCATGATTTCATTGCCATGGAATATATCGAGGGAGAATCGTTGGCTGCGATTATGCAGCGGCTAGGCAGGCCCTTGTCTATCGATTTCACCCTCAGCATCATCAATCAGATTGCCAGTGCCCTCGATTACGCACATCAACGAGGAATCGTTCATCGCGATATCAAACCCAGCAATATCCTCGTGCGGCCCAACGGTCATGCTTTGCTGGCAGATTTCGGTATTGCTCGCGCGGCCAGCATGGAAAGTGTTTCGAAGTCAGGTTCTATCTTTGGCACCCCTGAATACATGTCCCCCGAACAGGCGCAGGGCCTCCCTACCGATGGCCGGAGCGATGTCTACAGCCTGACTATTGTTGCTTTTCACATGCTCACAGGCGTAACTCCTTTCAAAGGCGCGACTCCCAGAGACACATTGCAGGCACATTTGCAGCAGCCTTTGCCCGATCCCCTCACCCTGAATCCGGATCTACCCCCAGCCGTGAGGCCGGTCTTGCTCACAGGCGCACACAAGAACCCCGATCAACGTTATCCCACAGCAGGACTTTTCGCCCAGACTCTGGCTGCAGCCGTTGCTTATGCTTCTACGGCCACGCCCATCCAACCACCGGCTACCCCCCCGGCCATATCGCCCTGGATTTACGCTGCTATCGGTTTTTTTATCGGTCTGGCCGCGCTCACCTTCACGGCCTGGGCCCTTCTCAGGCAACAACCCGCCACCGGCAGCCCATTACCCCCTGCTTCTCCGGCGATAAGCTCCCCGATGGCACAAGCCACAGTTTATGCATCGCCAGAAAATATCGCCATCGTTGCCACCACTCCCTCACCCACCCCCTCTCCTACCCCTACGTACACACTCACCCCAACTGCCAGCCCCACCGCCTCTCCCACGCCAACACCCTCGCCGACCTCTACACCCCTACCGGCTGTACCACGGCTGGCCTACATTTCTGATCGTACCGGCAGCCCCCAAATCTATCTCATTGCCGCGGACGGCTCCGGGGATACGCAATTGACCGCGAACGGTCGCAATGAAAACCCGTTTTGGTCACCCGATGGTAGCCTCATTTTCTTCAGCAGCGATCGTTCAGGGGCACTGGCACTTTGGTCCATGCGCCCTGATGGCAGCGAACAAACCCAACTCCTCACCATTCCCGGTGCTACCGGCTACAGCCTCAGCCCCGATAGCCAACATGTCGCCTACGTACAACCAGGCCCTGATGGCCTCGATATTTTTCTGGACAATAGCCCCTGGGTCACCCTTGCCGGAGATCAAACCAATTATGTCTGGGCACCCGATAGCAGTCGTATCGTCTTTGAAAGCATCGCCGGTCCCCAGACCCTTTATGTCATTGGCGTGGGTAGCCTTACACCACTGCCCTTAACTCTTTCCAATTACAGTAGCTGGAATCCGAGCTGGGCTCCCAATTCTCAATTTATTACCTTTGCTTCTACACGGGACGGAAATGCCGGTATTTACACAACCGATCTGGAAGGCAGGCAGATCCTTCGTCTCACTCCCCTGAATGTCTGGAGCCAGGCGCCTAGCTGGTCACCTGATGGCAGCGCCATAGCCCACATTAGCGGGGAGCCCGATGATACCTGGGCTTTGTATGTCATGCGCTCAGATGGCAGTGGTCGTGTACGGCTTTATCGGCCTGTCTTCCCCGAGGCACCCGCCGTTTGGGCTCCAGACAGCAGTGCTCTGGCCTTTGTCCTTCTCGACGGCGACCATGAACTCGGTGTCATCCAGCGAGATGGCAGCGGCTTTCTTCAGCTTACCCACAACAATGCTCGAGACTGGAATCCAGTGTGGGAACCACGCTAGTACGTAGTCTGGTTTGGGACGCGAGAGATATCATCTGAAGGAAACGAAGAGTTCTTCATTTGCCCCGAAATGACGTCTCCAGAGATGCCATGGCAACGGATTCTTTGTTCGGTTTCCCGCGTACGAATGTAGCGGGCAAAAAAAAGCGCCGAACCTGAGTTCGACGCTTAGCTGTTGGTGCCCCCGCTCCGACTCGAACGGAGACGCCCAAATGGGCACAGGCCCTCAACCTGCCGCGTATGCCAATTCCGCCACGGGGGCACAACTTACCCTAATTATACGAAGGGCCGGATTCCTTGTCAACCTTTCCTTGTATCTTTTACAATGGGGTGCACAAAAGAGGGTTTTATCCTGTAATTCTCCCTTTTTCCCTCCCCTAACCTCGCAACAGAATATCAATTCCGGTGTTCTTAGCTACAAAGTCTTTATTTTCGTTATTTTCTCCACACTCATTCCCCATATCAAACCATGACAATTCGTTTGCTCGCAGATTCAAGCTGCAACATTCCTCCTGCCTATCAAGAGAGTCTGGGTATCATCGTTGTGCCAGCTTGGGTCAACTTTGCCGATGGTTCTTCTTTTCGTAATGGCGTCGATATGACAGATGCCGAGTTTTACCGGCGTCTGGAAACAGAAAAAAAGCTTCCTACCACAGCTCAACCTACTCCCCAGGAGTTTGCCGAAGCCGTAGCTGCTTTGCCCGAAGAGGAAGTGATCATCGGTGCCGTATCTTCCAAACTCAGTGGCACCTACAATAGTGCTGTTCAAGCAATTAAGCTTGTGCCCGACAAGAAGGTGCACGCCTACGACACCCTCAGTGCCTCCATGGGAGCCGGTTGGCAGATCATTGCCGGCGCCGAATTAGCACAACAGGGTGCAGACGCAGACGCGATTATCGCTGAAATGAAACGTGTGCGGCAAAACAGCAAAACGATCTTTGTCATCGATACCCTCAAGTATCTGGCTGCTAGCGGACGCGCCCCTGTTTTGCAGGCCCTGGTGGGGAGCTTGCTCAGCATCAAACCGCTGCTCGAGTTCCAGAATGGTATTCTCGAGTTGGCAGGACGGGTACGGGGCCGCAAACGATCGAAACGCGAATTGTTGCACCGTATTGTGGTCTGGGCGCAGGATCGACCTCTCCGAGTTGCTGTGATCAATGCCAATGCCGTGCACGAAGCAGAGCTATTTGCCGAAGATGTGCGACGGCACCTCAATGTAAAGGAGCTTCAGATCGTTGAAATCGGGCCGGTTTTAGGTACACTGGCCGGGCCCGGCACCCTGGCGATTGCCGCCTATTCTCTCACAGACTAAAATCCGATGAAACTTGTACTTGATGCCATGGGGGGCGATTATGCCCCCGTCGAAACAGTCGCTGGCGCCGTAGACTATGCCCGCGCCACGGGACACACGATTATTCTCGTAGGCATGGAAGATGTTATTCGGGCCGAATTAGCAAAGCACGACACCTCCGGCCTCGATATTCCTATTGTGCATGCTTCGCAAAGTATCGCCATGGATGAGAAACCAGCGATGGCCGCCCGTCGCAAAAGAGACAACTCCATGGCTGTAGGCATGCGTCTCGTCAAGGCGGGAGAGGCCGATGCTTTTTGTACGGTAGGCCACACAGGTGGAGCCCTTACTGCCGGCCATATGGTCTTCCGCCGCATTCCCGGCGTGCATCGGGCCGTCCTCACCACCCCATTTCCCAGCGCTAAAGGACTTTTCATCTTGGGCGATATCGGCGCCAATCCTGACTGTAAGCCGGAATGGCTGGCGCAATGGGGACAGATGCTCGCCATTTACGCCCAGGCTCGTTTAGGAAAAGATCATCCCAAAGTGGCGCTGCTTTCCAACGGCGAAGAAGAAGGTAAAGGGAAGGAACTCACGCGCGCAGCCGAGCCCCTTCTCGCAGAATTGCTGGGCGAGCACTACATGGGTGTGGTTGAGCCCAAAGAAATGATTGCCGGCGAAGCGGACGTCATTGTCACCGATGGTTTTACAGGAAATGTCGTCATCAAACTTTCGGAAGCGATTGCCAGTTACCTGCTCAAAGTCATCAAAGAAGAAATCATGGCCCGGCCGGTTGCCAAGATTGGCGCTGTCCTGGCGAAACCCGCTTTCAAAGCGGCAGGAGCAAAGCTCGACGACCGGGAGTACGGTGCTGGCCTGTTGTTAGGGCTCAATGGTATTGTCACTGTTGGTCACGGTCGTTCCAAACGTGATCGAGTCTATTATGCCTTGCGTAGTACTGCCCAGTTAGTCGAAGCCGATATCCTGAACCGTATCCGTGCTGAAGTCGTCTCGAGTGTGCGGTCGGGAAGCGAGAAACAGGCATAAGGTTGAGCTGAGACCTCCACGCAAGAATATCAAATCCCCACCTTTTATTTTCAAATCCCAAATCCGAATTTCTCAATCCTTAAAAAGGAGAACTATGGCAAATTACTATCATCAACGTCGTGTCGTTATCACCGGCATGGGTGCCATCACGGCAGTAGGTGCCAATGCTCAAGAGACCTGGCAAAATCTTCTGGCTGGCCGTTCCGGTATCGATTATGTTACTCTTTTCGATGCCAGCCCCTATCCCACACGCATCGCTGCCGAAGTAAAAGACTGGGATCCGACTCGTTATATGGCGCGTAAAGAAGCACGGCGGATGGCGCGCTGCTCCCAATTCGCGATAGGAGCGGCCACACAAGCCTTGGAGGACGCAGGCTTGCCAACAGACCGTGCCTTGGGTGAACGTACAGGTGTGATTATGGGGACAGGTTTGGGTGGTTTTGATGTTTATCAAGTCGCTGTCGAAGACGCAGTTAAACGGGGATATTATCGTGTACGCCCTATGACGGCGGTAGGTGGGCTACCAAATATGCCTGCTTTCCACATCAGCCAACGTTTTGGTGCCCAGGGGCCCCTCAATACCGTCGTCACAGCCTGTGCGGCAGGGACTCAGGCCGTGGGCGAAGGTATGGAGCTCATCCGTCGCGGGGTTTCCGATCAGGTTTTAGCGGGTGGGGTGGAAGCTTTGATCGGCGACATGTTTTTCGCCGGGTTTTCCTCGATGAAGGCCATTTCCACCAGCAATGATCCCCCGGAAAAAGCCAGCCGGCCTTTCGATGCCAATCGTGACGGTTTCATCATTGGCGAAGGTGCGGCCGTGTTTGTCCTTGAAGAGCTGGATCATGCTCTAGCGCGTGGGGCCAAAATCTATGCAGAAATCTTAGGGCACTCCGCCTCCGCTGATGCTTTCCATGTCGCCGCTCCTGAACCGCACGGTCTGGGTGCTCAGCGAGCCATGCGTTGGGCCCTCGAAGATGCCGGTATTGCCCCAGAGGAGGTGGATTATATCAATGCGCATGGGACGAGTACCTTACTCAACGACAAAACCGAAACTTATGCCATCAAGCAAGTCTTCGGCGACCATGCCTATCATCTTGCTGTCAATTCCACCAAGTCGATGATCGGGCATTCCTTTGGCGGCGCTGGTGCCATCGAGGCTCTCGTGGTGGCGATGAGCGTCAAAGAGGATCGACTTCATCCGACCATCAATTATGAAACACCGGATCCTGAGTGTGACCTGGATTATGTACCCAATGTCGCGCGCGAACAGCGTGTGAATATCGCCCTCTCCAATTCATTCGGCTTGGGCGGACAAAATGCCTGCCTGGTCGTTGCAAAATACCGGGCGTAGCGTTACACTTATTTTTCAACGCGGTTCATTTAGTTTTTCTACAGGAATATAATGCGTACTTACGTCAATAAAAAACATATTACACGCCGGATGACTTTTGGGCGTCGTGCCAGTTTTGCCGGTTTGATCATTCTTATGGCAGGTATGCTTGCCTCATTTTCTCCCGGTTTGATTGCAGGGTGGATCAAAAGTGGCAACAGCCTCGGCAATACTGTGTGGGCACAGTGGTTGTTGCAGGGAGGCTGGCTCGTTGTTTCATTGGTTTGCTTGTTGATTGGCTTCTTGTTAGGACAGATTGGCAATCACAATATCCGCCGATTTCAACGTTCGCCCCGACCTGATGAAGTGATCGCCAAAGCCTTGAAGGGATTCGATGATCGTAACCATCTCTATGCCTGGTCTACACCCGCAGATCTCGTATTTGTGGGACCGGCAGGGGTGTATACCATAATCACGAGAGATCTTTCGGGACAGATTACGATTCAAAATGACAGAATCAAGCAGCCTTTCAGTTGGCGAAGGATGCTTTTTGCTTTCGGTCAGGAATCTCCAGGGCTACCTGTGCAAGAGGCGGTGGAGACGGCGCAGAAGCTGGAAGCATGGCTCAATGAAGGGAGTGAGACCAAATTACCAGTGGAAGTCCGGCCTTTGGTAGTGTTCACCAATGACAAAGCAGAACTCGACATCCAAAGTGCTTCGGCACCCGTTCTTCATTACAAGCAGCTCAAACAATATCTTCGGAATCAGCTCCGTGGTACCTCGATATCGAAGGATGTACTCAAGGCGGTCATCGAGAAACTCGATCAGGAAGCAGAACGGCGCGGTGCCGTTTTGGATTAGGAAAGGATACAAAGAAAGAAAAAGCCCCCAGCGCTGTGAGGCGACTGGGGGCTTTTTGTTGCTGTGTAGAGAACCGGGTTTAGTAGTTCTTGCGGAAGACGACCTCGAAGGAGTTGTGGAAGAGGGTGTTGCCACCGCCTCCTTGAGGACACTGGGCTTCGTCGGTGAAGTTGGAGTGCAAGGGTATGGCAATGTCGGTGCTGGCAGGGTTGACGCCATCGTTCGAGACGTAAACCATGTATTCCGCCTGTTTGTACATGACGAAATCAGCACGGCCATCTTGTCGTTCTAGAAGCCAGTAGTCTTTATTCTCGGTCTGTTTCTTATCCAGAACCTGGCTGGCATTGTTGGCCGGTGCCTGGATAAGCCATACGCCATTGACGCCATTACCGGCGGCATCGACAACACGAATGTAAATATCGTGTTTGCCACGATTCTCGCAGGGGCTGAGGCGACGCATGGTGACAAGACTGTATTGCACGGCGGGTTTCGGTGTTGCTGTCGGTGCCACGGCGGCGGCACGCACACGTGGGCGTGGTGTGGCCGTGGGAGGTAGCGGTGTATTGGTGGGCGTTGCCGTAGCAGTAGGCGTGTCGGTCGGAGTCGCGGTCGGCGTGGGCGTATCGGTGGGAGTGGGGGTCAGCGTCGGGGTGTCGGTGGGAATAGGTGTCAGCGTCGGCGCCTGGGTGTAGGTGGCTGTTGTTGCCGGAACCTTAACATTGGTGGAACGGCGAGCCAGGGCTACAGCGACGGGCGCCAGACTGTCACTGGCTGAGGCCACGGCCAGGCGAGGTGCTTCCAATGAAGTGCTATCAGCCGAGGATGTCTGCAAGGCATTCACGACGGTAGCAGGAAGAGCGACGCCGATTAACCAGGACAAAAGCAGGATCAGGAGGACGAGACTTACTTTTGCACTCCGCGACAACCCCCGATACCACAGGGCCAGTGATTCGAAAAGTCCTGGCTTTCGTGTTACCACAGGGATGGCTTGCGGTTGGCGAACGCGGCGGGTGGGGGTTGGGGCCGTGGAGGCCGCAGGACGGGGTGCAGTTGCCGTTGTTGCGGCCGGCGTTGCTTCTGTACTGACCGTTTCTGTTTTCTGGACAGGAGGCCGAAAAACGCGACGGCTCAATTCGCGACCGAGGTTGAGTCCCATGATGGGATATTTCAACATCAGATGCTCGAAAGCCTCTCGGCTCAATTGCCATAATTCGACATCAGTACGAGCGCGGGCGCCATCCTGGTGGGCTTCGCTATTGAGCAAGGCAGATTCGCCGAAGAAATCGCCGGCCCGGAGGTCTGCAACCCAACCTTGGGCACCGATGAGTTCCACTTCACCTTTTTCGATGAGGTGGAGACGATCACCGGGGCTGCCTTTGCTGTAAATGACCTCACCGCTACGATAACGTGCGGGCAGTAGCTGTTCTGCTACTTCTTCAAGTTGTTCGGTGCTGAAACCGTTGAAGAGGTTGATAGGCCGTAGATGCCGATCGGCAAAGTTGCCTCCTGCCTGGCCCAGTCGTTCTTGTAGCAGTTGACTGAGGGCCTGGCCTAAAGCGGGATAGGCCGCGACCAGTTGGTCGAAGTCTCGGCGATAGAGAACCCACAGATTCGTGTCCTCGATCGCCCGTGCTCCTGTGGTACGGCTACGCCCCGTGAGCAGAGCCATCTCCCCGAAGAAGCCGCCAGCGCCAATGCGGGCCAAGACTTCACCGTTACGGGTCGCACTGCTGACGATTTCGATGCGGCCGGAATCTACGAGATAGAGAGCATCACCGATGTCGCCTTCTTGATAGACGATTTGATGGGCAGCAACAGGTTTGAGCAGTAATCGCTGCGCTGCTTCCTCGAGAACTTCGTCATCAGCGTCGGCAAAGATCGGTAGAGCCCGTAGACGTTCGAGGGCAAGTTTGCGGTCGGCTGCCGTGAGCGGCGAATGCTGCTGTTGGCCGAGTCGTGCCCGTAGATCGGGATCGGTGCTGGTGAGAGCTTCGAAGTCGCTGCGAGATAACTCCCAGGCCAGGGTTTCGGTCACTGCACGAGCACTGTCGAAATGAGCCTTGTTGGCGAGAAGTGCCAACAGACCCAAAACCTCACCCTGGCCGACTTCGATGTAATGGTCTTGTTTTTGCACACGAACAAGCCCATCTTCAAGAATGAAAAGTCCTTCCACAGGATCGCCGGCCTCGAAGAGAGGCTGGTCGGCGTGGAAGGATGCCAGAGAGAGGTGGCTCGCAATCTGAGCGAGTTCATCATCGCTGAGACTCTCGAAGACGCTACTTCGTCGTAACCGTATATCGCGCAAATAGGAAACCATTTGCACGATCCGTTCACCAAAGCGTCGTGAGAGTTTGACCCCGATAGCAGGGTTTTGCTGGATAAGCTCTTCCAGATCGTGCCGGGATAAGGTTAGCACACTGGTGTCGCTTGTTGCGCGGGCGCTTACACTATGTTCGCGCCCTTGGAACAGGTCTGCCTCGCCAAAAATGGCGCCGATGCCCAAAGTGGCCAGGGATACCGGGCCAACACTGAGACTTACACCCCCATGCTCGATGATGTAAAGAGCTTGACTGACGCTGCCTTCGCTAAAGATGTTTTCATTGGCGGCAAATTGCTGCCGATGAAGATGTTCGGCGAGGATGGACAGTTCTTGGGTGGTAAAATCGGCAAAGAGGGAGGCACGTTCCAAAAGGTCCGTGTTCACTGAGTTTGTACCTCCATACTTTATGGTGCAAGCCATCCCGAAGGACGGGCGTGAACCAGGATCAATGCCCCAGAAGAGGCATTACAAAAGCGCCGAGACGCTTTTTTGAAAAATCGAACCCTATAAGGATACAGCAAAACTAACATTTCTTCCAAAATCCTGCATAAATGCCTCCACCGCTATGCGAGAGCATCGTTTTTAGTCGATCTGTAGCCAGTCGAAAGCCGCGGCCAGGCTGCGAAAATCGCCAGCGACACGTAAATAAGCGTCATCTGTGCCTACGATCTCTGCCGCTGCCCCTAGTCCTGGGCCCGGAGCAACCTCTGCTTCCTTCCCAGAACCAACAATCCCCACCAGGGCATGGGCACGTTGGCGCAGTTGATCTGGTGTCTGGATGCCGGAGCCCAAGCGCTGTAAAGCTCGGATGAGTTCCTCCGAAACATAAGCACCGCTGCCCTCACGCGTCGCGAGGATGACCAGACGTCCTTCCGGTAACTGGTTGAGATAACGCACAAGACGCTCTACTTCGAAGGCATTGGCCACCGTATCAAAACCCTCTTGATCCAGAATTTCGCCCGTGCGGGCGTCAAGTACTGTGACATTGTACCCGCGGCGGCCAAAGGAAGCAGGTGTTTCGCCTCCTTCGGCGTCGAAAAGGGTGATAAAGGCCTGCTTGAAGCTGTGGATTTCGATATTGACGGGTGCTTGCACCCCTGTGCGGCCAATGAGGGCCTGATTGAGGACAACTCGTGGGCTATCAGTGCGGCTGAAATCAAAGCGAAGATGGTTCATTCCTGCTCGAGGCTGCAATGTCAGAGTATACTCCTGCCAGCTGGGTGTCATCTCCGTACGGAAAACTCGAACGCCGTTGAGAAAGATGCTCAGTGTCTGAGCTGGAGCTTCGGGCCAAACGAAAGGCATGGCGCGTAGCTTCAACTGGCGGGGCGCAGTATCCTCACTGCGAAACAGCACTTGGGCCTGACGCTTGAGCGCCCAAATACCTGAGGCCCCACCCACATCGGGCTCATCCTCACCCCAGCCGGCACCGCGCCAGGCATCTGTATTCATCGTACCAAAATCGAGATAAAGGGGTAGCGGTGATGCTGGCTCGACGCCATAAATACGAATCGTGCCATCGTCTAAAATAGGTTGGGCACTGTGGGGAATGAGGTCTAGGGCTAGTTGCTGGCTGGCCTGCCAGGTATCGGCATAGGGTAAGCGGCCGGGCACCGGCGGTAAAAGGAGCAAATAACGCACTCCCCACAAGCTGACCAGATCATCAACCTGGCCCCGCGCTGCCTCCAGCATCTCCGCCGTCACCTCATCCCCGAACTCAGTACGGGTAATCGCCTGCACCAAGGGTAAACGCCGGAAATAATCGAACTTGATGCTGGGGTTACGAGAGGTATTTCCAGAAAGAATCGGCTTTTGATGCGCCGTCATGTAATATTGGGCCTGTGTGCGCTCCGCGCCCAGCACGCCAAAGCTATTGCGCCACCCCATGG
>JAADFV010000431.1 GCA_013152695.1 Chloroflexota bacterium
GATTCGTCCTGCCGGTCCCGTGCCTTGCACTTGTGCCACATCCACACCCAAATCAGCCGCAACCCGGGCTGCCACCGGCGTGATCGGAACGGTGGCGGAGCGCGCAGCCTGAGAAATAGACTTGGCCGTCGCTTCCGCCGATGAAGACGAGGGTCGGGTTGCGCTATCGGCGTGAGGGGGGAGGGTCTCATCCGCCTGTCGGATGTAGGCGATGACGGCTGTCACCGGCACGGTTTCTCCCTCTTGATATCGGATACCGTCGAGGATACCCGTTTCCGGTGCCTCGACCTCCATATCCACTTTATCGGTCGTCACTTCGGCAATGGGATCGCCCTTTTCCACAAAAGTTCCGGGCTCGACCAGCCATTTGAGCAGATCAGCCGTTTCTTGGGTGAAGCCGAATTTCGGCATGATGATTTCTTTGGCCATCAATATTCCCCTTGCACCAATTTTCGGGCTTCATCGATGATATTTTCCACTTGCGGCACAGCATGGTGCTCTAAAGTGCGATTATAGGGAATAGGCATATCCAGGCCGGCGAGTCGCCGCACCGGTGCTTCGAGATAATCAAAGGCCTCGCTTTCAACGATTTGCGATACTACTTCGCCGCCGAACCCTCCCATTTTTACTGCTTCATGCACAACCAATGCTTTTCCTGTCTTCTTCACTGATTCGATAATCGGGGCGGCATCCAGAGGCTTGAGGGTGCGAGGATCGATGATCTCTACCTCGATGCCTTGTTTCGCCAACTCCTCTGCTGCCTGGAGGGATCTCGAAACCATGATCGAAGTAGCGACTAGGGTGAGATCGGTACCTTCACGTACGATCTTGCTTTTTCCTAACGGCACTTCATACGGTTCTTCAGGTACATCACCTTTTGTCTTGTACAATAGCTTGTGCTCAACAAAAATGACAGGGTTATCGTCATAGATGGCAGCACGGAGTAAACCTTTTGCATCGTAAGCGTTACTGGGCATGACGACTTTGAGCCCTGGAACATGGACAAACCAGTTCTCCAAACTCTGCGAATGTTGGGCAGCAGCGCCTGTACCGGAACCGGCCGGCATTCGTAAGACCATCGGTACTGTAGCCTTCCCCCCAAACATAAAACGGATCTTTGCCGCTTGCAAGACAAGCTGTTCCATGCTCAAGGAGACAAAGTCCATGAACTGAATCTCGCCCACAGGACGCATGCCGGTGAGGGCGGCGCCGATGCAAGCACCGGCCAGACCTGCTTCAGAAATGGGCGTGTCGATAATCCGTTCTTCGCCAAATTCAGTGAGTAAACCGGCGCTTACACCAAAGGCGCCGCCGTACACCCCGATATCCTCTCCGATCATGAATACACTTTCATCTGCTGCCATGGTTTGGCGCAGACATTCACGTAACGCTTCCGCATAAGTGAGCTCACGCATAAACGCCCTCCAAAATGGTGTCAATGCTGGGTTCAGGGCTGGCTTCGGCAAAGGCGACAGCTTGCTCGATGATGTCTTGGGCCTCTTTCCGAAGGCGCTCTACTTCGGCATCGTCGAGCCCCAAATAGTGCGCATAACGCTGCACCGGGTCTTTTTTCTGCCACGTCTTGACTTCGTCACGGCTGCGGTATGCTTGCCGATCGCTCTTGGAATGCCCTCGCCAGCGGTAGGTGACGGCCTCGATCAGGGTGGGGCCCTTGCCGGAGCGGGCCCTTTCTACAGCTTCATCGACGGCTGCATAAACGGCAAAGAGATCATTACCATCTACGGTGACGCCAGGGATTCCGTAAGCACAAGCGCGCTGGCTGATCCGTTCAATGTTAAAAGCGCGTTTCATAGCCATTGACATGGCATATTGATTATTTTCACAATAATAAATCACGGGAAGATTCCAAATACTCGCCATATTGAGCGATTCATGAAAAGCTCCTTCGTTCGCGGCGCCATCACCAAACATGACAATGACGACCTGATCGGTCTTGCGGAGTTTAATACTCAGACCGACGCCCACGGCAATAGGAATACCGCCCCCCACAATGCCGTTAGCTCCCAGATTATTGGCCTCCACATTGGCGATGTGCATTGATCCCCCTCTGCCCCGGCAATAACCTGTCTCCTTGCCTAGAAACTCGGCCATCATCAAATTCACATCACTTCCCCAGGCAAGACAATGACCGTGGCCACGGTGATGATTCAGTAAATAGTCGGTTTCTCGCAAGGCCAGGGAAGCACCTACGGCCGATGCTTCTTGGCCGATGGAAAGATGCATCGTGCCATGAACTTTTCCCAAAGCATACAATTCTTCGGCTTTTTCCTCGAAGGCCCGGATAACCGCATTTCTTTCAATAAGGCCAGTGCTTTTTCCTGACCCCACGCCTGCAAATAGGCCTGATAGTTAGGTTGATTTGATTGTTGTGGTGTCACGATTTCTCTTTTGGATGAAGGATTGGAGGGTGGTGGGAGTCGATCGTAATCGTAAAGGAGTAAGGTTGGGGCTAGTATAGCATAAAAAAAGGTGGTTGCGTCCGTCGAAACACAATTTATTCCATATTTCTGACTTCAAGTCAAGGCGAAGCATAATAGCTCGGCAACTCTTACGCAGCAAACCTTCTGATGAGGTATTGGCGAACTGGAATAGTTCTGACTGAGAGGAGGCCAACCTTCCCATATCCCCCTCCTCACAGTCGAATTGTACAGGCCTCGTGCCTGGTGATGTGATTGATTTGAGGAAGGAGTTCCGAGGGAATAGGTTCGTCGGTACTGAGCACCATGATTGCCTCGGCCCGAGGCGAGCGCCGTCCCACATGCATGAAGGCGATATTGATATCATGCGCCCCCAGTAAGGTGCCGATTTCGCCGATGACACCAGGATGGTCCCGGTGCCAGGAGAGCAGAAAATGACCCCTGGCCAAAAAATCAACCCATAAATCCTCGATGGCCACCACATAGGGCTCTCCCCCCAGAATACTGCCCCGAACACTGGTTGTTTCTTCGCCGGCCTGCACCCGCAATGTAACCATATTTTCGAAACGTTCGTAGTGATGGCGCTGGCGGTGTTCAGAAATAATGATACCGCGGCGCTGGGCAATGAGATCGGCATTGACTTCGTTGACCCGTTCTTCTGTCACCTGTGCCAGTAAGCCTCGTAGCGCCGCTGCCTGTAAGATTTTAGTGTTGTATTGAGCTAAGGGGCCATGTACAGTGAGCTCAATCTTTTCTACCTGCATCGGTTTGTATTGATAAAGGAAACGCCCCAAAGTCTCCACCAAATCGATGAATGGTGTGACGAATTCGATGTCGCTGCTCGGAATCAGGGGAGCGTTGACGGCATAGCGGGCACTGCGTCCCTGCAGGACCTCGATTACCTGGCTGGCAGCATCCATCGCTACTTGATACTGAGCCTCACTGGTGGAGCCGCCAATGTGGGGAGTGAGGATGAGGCGAGGGTGGCTACGCAGGGGGGAGTCGGGTGGGAGAGGTTCGGTGGCAAACACGTCTAGAGCGGCGCCGGCCAGTCGCCCTTCCTCCAGGGCCAGTAAGAGCGCCTCTTCGTCGATGATGCCACCGCGCGCCGTGTTGATGATACGGGCACCAGGCTTGCACAAACGCAGCCGCTCGGCATTGAGCATGTGGCGGGTACTATCGTTCAAAGGTAAATGTACCGAAATGAAATCACTCTCGCGCAGAAGATGTTCCAAGGAGACCAGCTCGACACCCAAATTACTCGCGACTTCGCTGGCAACGTAGGGATCGTAAGCAATGATTTTCATCCCTAGCCCAACAGCTCGACGTACCACCTGACTGGCTACTCGTCCCAGGCCGATGGTACCCAGGATTTTATCGCGTAATTCGATGCCCATAAAGGACTTGCGGTCCCACTCGCCCCGACGCATGGAATCATAAGCCTGGGGGATCTGGCGTGCCAAGGCCAGAAGCAGGGCCACCGCGTGTTCGGCGGCTGCGCCCACATTGCCAGTTGGTGCATTGACGACAAGAATGCCGCGTTCGGTGGCCGCCCTGACATCGATGTTATCCAAACCAACACCAGCACGAGCAATAACGCGCAAGCTACGAGCAGCCGCAATAACATCTGCGTTTACACGCGTACCGCTGCGCACAATAAGAGCATGGTAATCGGGGATGATCTCAATCAGAGCGGAAGGCGTGAGTTGAGGACGAAGATCGACGTTGAGACCGGCACTGGAGAGCAAATCGAGCCCCGGTTTGGCCAGGGGATCAGAAACAAGAACTCGAGGATGAGGAATGGGTGTCATGGTAATGCTTTTACATAACCTCGGGTGCGTTCATACCCATGAGATCGAGAACATAGGCGAGGGCAATTTGCGTGGCCTGCACCAATTGCAGGCGCGCACGGCTGAGTTCGGCGTCGGCAGGATCGCTGGAAAGCACCCGGCAGGCATCGTAGAATTTGGTAAAAGTACGGGCGAGCTCGAGGGCATAATGGGGTAAGAGATGGGGGGAGAGTCGCTCGATCGCCTCTTTGACAACTTCGGGTATTTGCAGCATCTTGTTAAGCAGGGCCAGTTCTGCCTCTTCTTGCAGGAGATTCAGGTCTGCTTCATCCCAGCTTAGTCCCTGTTCCCGTGCTTTGCGTAAGATGGACGAAACACGGGCATGGGCATATTGCACGTAATAGACCGGATTTTCATTGCTCTGGGCCACGGCCAGTTCAATGTCGAAATCAATGCGAGCCTCGTTAGAGTGGCTAAGCAAGAGATAGCGAGCAGCATCCGCACCCACTTCTTCCAATACCTCGCGCATGGTCACGATTTCGCCCGAACGTTTGGATATTTTGATTTCCTGCCCACCACGTTTGAGCGTGACCAGATCGTAAAGGACAATTGTCAGACGATTCGGATCGATGCCGAGGGCTTTGAGCATGGCCGGCATACGCGCTGCCTGATTCTGATGGTCTACGGCCCAGACGTTTATCACCCAATCGAAGCCGCGGGTGATAAATTTGTTGTAATGATAAGCAATATCACTGGCATAATAGCCAGGTTCTCCGTTGGAGCGAATAAAAACCTCATCCCGATCGCTTTTGGGAAGATAGCGGCTGGCCCGGAACCAGACGGCATCATCCTTCACATACAGGTCACCCTGCTCGCGTAGTAAGGTGCTGACATGCTCGAAGGTGCCATCTTCATACAAGCTTTGTTCCGAAAACCAGTTGTCGAAGTAGACACGCATCATGGCCAGGTCTTCTTTCAATTCGGCAATGACTGCCTCAAGCCCCAACTCACGAAAGCGGGGGATGGCTTGTTCCTCGTCGAGCTCGAGCAGGGTGTCACCGTATTCAGCCTGGATTTTGCGGGCGTAATCGATCATGTAGGCACCAGGGTAACCGTCGGTAGGAATCTCGACATCAAGACCATGCAGTTGTTGGTACCGCCGCCACAGGGTTTTGGCAAAGATGTTCATCTGCGTGCCACGGTCATTGATGTAGTATTCGCGTTGCACCTGGTAGCCATTGTTTTCCAGCAGGCGCGCTATGGTATCGCCGATGACGGCATTGCGGGCGCCGCCAAAATGCAAGGGCCCGGTGGGATTGGCGCTAACGAATTCGACCTGGACGCGTTCACCCTTGCCCAGGGGTAGGCGGAAGTAATCGGCACCTTGCTGGACGATCTCGCCGGTCTGGCTGGCCAGCCAGGTTGGATTGAGAAACATGTTGATGAAGCCTGGTTTGGCAGCCTCGGCGCGGGCAAGGATGGGGTTGGGGGGTAATCTGTGAATGATGGTCTCGGCAATCTGTAAGGGATTGCTGCGGCCTTCACCTTTTTCTTTGAGGGCGTTGTTCACCTGGCGCACAATCTGTAGAGGCAAGGCACATGACCAATCACCTTGCTCGGCATGTTTGGGGCGATTAACAGTGATGGGAGGGAGTTCGAATTTAGGCAAATCGCCCTTTTTTTGCGCTTTACGCGTAGCTTGATAAAGAAGTTCGATGATTTGGTCTTGAAGCATCATAAGAAGTGATTCAGGGGTAAGTAAGGAGCAAATGAATAAAGATTATGGAGGAGAGGGGGAGAAAGTGATTAGGAATGGCTGGGGATGAATGGTGAGCACGTATTTTTGACACAGCCCACCAGTCTACTGCTCTGCAACATAAGGTTGCAAATCGTACCAATCACGGCCGACTTCAGGTTCGGCCTTGAGAGGGGCTTTAAGGGTATAGGCTGATTCCATCGTCGCAACGACCAAATCGACCATCTCGGCTAATTCTGCTTCAGGCACCTGCAGGACGATTTCGTCGTGCACTTGTAAAATCATGCGGGAACCATAACCATCCTCATGCAGACGCTCGTGCAGATGGATCAAAGCCAGTTTGAGAATATCGGCGGCGCTACCTTGAATGGGATGGTTGACGGCGGCGCGTTCGGCCGCGGCCCGCGCCTGCTGTGCGCCCCGCACTTTATTTTGCAAAATGGGAAAATAGCGACGGCGTCCCATGAGAGTTTCGACATAGCCATCCCGGTGGGCTTTGGCAATGGTATCCTCCAGATATTTTTTCACACCGGGATAAGTTTCGAAATAGGTGCGCAGGAAATGCCGAGCCTCGTCGATGCTCAAACCGGTGCGGCTGGCGAGGCCGTAAGCACTAACTCCGTAGGAAGTGGCAAAATTCATCATTTTCGCCACAGAGCGCTGTTCTGAAGTCACTTCTTCTAAGGGAACACCATAAACGAGGCTGGCGGTGGCTTTGTGGATATCCAGGCCATGGGCAAAATTATCGAGCATGGTCTGATCGTTGGCAATATGAGCGAGAATGCGCAATTCGACCTGCGAATAGTCTACAGCCAGGAGATAGTGACCGGGCGGAGCCACAAAGGCCTTGCGCACCCGGCGCCCCAGCTCAGAACGCACAGGAATGTTCTGTAAGTTGGGATTGTTCGAAGAAATTCGGCCTGTTTCGGCACCGGTCTGGTCGAAGGAGGTATGAATGCGCCCTGTCTCAGGGTTGATCAGTTTGGGTAGGGCTTTGACATAGGTGTTCTGGAGTTTTGTCAGTTGCCGGTATTCGAGGAGCTGGTTGATAACGGGATGCTGGTGTCGCAGGCTTTCGAGAACATTGGCCGCGGTAGAGTAGTGATTACTTTTGGTCTTTTTGAGGCCAGCCGTAGGTAAACCCAGGCGCGTAAAGAGCGCCTCGGATAGTTGTTGCGTGGAGTTGAGATTGAAGCGATAACCCACTTCCTGAAAAATCGATTCGGCCAGCTCGTGCAGCCGTTTTTGTAGTTCTTTGCTCATCTGGGCAAGATAATCGGGATCGAGCACAACTCCAGTCATTTCCATATCCACCAGCACCGGAATCAGGGGCATTTCCAACTCCCAAAACAGGTGGTCGACCTTTTTTTCCACCAATTCCGGCAAGATTTGCTCGGCCAGACGCCAGGTCATATCGACATCGGCCGCGGCATAGTCAGTAACGCGAGCAATATCGATGGTGTCGATTGTGATTTGCTGGCGCCCTTTCCCGATGAGGTCTGAGATTAGGGGTCATCTCGATGCCCAGGCGCTTGAGGGTGAGAGCTTTCAGTCCCAAACTACGGCTGGCCGGATCGAGGAGAAACTCGCCGATCATGGTATCGATCAGGGGCCCCTGCACAGGGAGGCCGTGGCGGCGACAGACAATGATATCGTATTTAGCGTTGTGAGCCAGTTTGCTTTTGTTGGCATCGGCAAGAATGGGGCCCAAGAGGTTCTGAACCTGTGTCAGCGATAGTTGCTGGCCAGATTGATGCCCAATCGGCACATAGACGTTGTTCTCTGGCCCTGCTCCCCACCCTAATGCTATCCCCACCAACCGCGCCCGGTGTTCGTCGATACTGTTCGTCTCGACATCGAAAGTGATGCGCTCGCTCTCCTGCAAGATGGCAACAACTTCGCTCAACGCTTCGGGAGTGGTGATAGCGCGGTAACCTTTGGGCGCGTTGGTATCGCTGATTTCTGTCGAGGCGAACAAGCCTAATTGGCTGCCAGCGTTGTTCGAGCGCGGATTGACCTCAGGAAGACGGGGGATGAGGGTATTGAATTCGAGCTCAGAAAGAAGCTGGACGACACGGCGACGATCATAATCCCGCAATACACAGGCATCGAGATCGAGTTCGATGCCGGGGACATCGACGATGGTGCCCAGAGCACGGGAAAGATAAGCCTCGTCGCGATGAGCAGCGAGGGCATTGCGTGTACGTGTCGGCGTCACCTCATCAAGATGCTCGTAAATGGCATCGAGGGTGCCCCATTTCTGCAGCAACTTAATCGCCCCTTTTTCGCCCACGCCATAAACGCCGGGGATGTTATCGGACTTGTCGCCTACCAGTGCTTTGAGATCGACCAGTTGCCAGGGCTCCAGGTGATAACGCTCCCGAATCTTGTCGGGGGTATAGATGATGGTGTCGGAGAATCTACGGCCCGAGGTCAGAACCCAGATACGGTCGTTGACAATCTGCAGCAGGTCCCGGTCTCCTGTGACAATGAGCGTAGGGATGTCGCGGGCGGCTGCTTGATGGGCGAGGGTGGCCAAAACATCATCTGCTTCATAGCCTTCGGCTGTAAAAATAGGGATATTGAAGGCCTCGACGACTTCCTGGATGCGTCCAATCTGCATTTGTAGCTCATCGGGCATGCGCTCGCGCGTAGCCTTGTATTCCTCGTATTTATCCTGACGAAAACTACGTCCCACATCAAAAGCAACGGCGATGTGTGTGGGTTGTTGCTCACGCAAGACGTTGAGCAGCATGGAGAGAAAACCGTAAGTGGCGTTGGTTAGTTCTCCCTTACTGGTTGCCATATCAGGAGGTAGGGCAAAGAAGGCACGATAGGCGAGGGAATGCCCGTCAATGAGAATGAGTTTCATGATTCGATTCCGTGGTTAGGGCAGAGTGTGCCCTTGTCGGTTCAGCAGAGGCAAAATCTGGGTTTCTGTTTTACTGGGCCAGGAGAATGCCATTTGCAAGACATCTCGGTGCTTGCTGATTATCCACCCAGAAAGGCGAACAAAGCAAACCGCCCACAACGCAGATGAATGCGCGTGGGCGGTCGCAAGGCAAATCAAAGAGTTGTGAAGAGGTCAGGCATTTGCGATGGCCAATTTACCGGCATCGAGTAGCGCTTTCACCTGAGGTTGTTCACGGATATCGGCGCGAAAGCGGAACTGACGTCCCTTATCCAAGCGTAGATTACCAGAGCCGAGGTGAAGCGTGATGTGTTCGTCACTGACGTTTTTCAGCCATACAGAACTACGGACTTTGTAGGTAGCTTGGGGAGGACGGCGAAATGAAAGACGCATACGATAACCCTCCGGAAATGTTGATAAGGGTGTAGTGATTAGGCTCGGCGGAAGGTGACAATGCGGCCACGCAAACGCGTGCTCGGCACGCGTGTGAGAACTCGTTCGTAGTAGTCTTGTTGTACTTCGACAAAAGTGAAGCGATCGCGAATATCGATATTGCCTACGGCACGGCCGGGAATGTTGGCTTCGTTGGCAATGGCGCCTACAATGTCTTTGGGGCGCACGCCGATATCATAACCGGCATCCATGACCAAGCGCACGTAACCTTCTTCGACTTCGCGGTCTTCGTCGTGGTGCTGGGGTCGTGGACGTTCCCGGCTGGGACGCGGTCCTCGCGAGCTGCCAGAACCGCTGGAGCGACGATCGGGGCGACCCTGGAAGACTTTCTCGCTAGGAACACCGTGTTGTGACATGCTTACAGCCGCCGCCGCAATTTCAGACCAGTCATAGCCTTCTTCTGCCAAATCGTTGAGTAGGAAGAGATAGGTCTCGAGATTTGTGCGTTCGATCACGGAACGGAGCTTTTGGCGGAAGGATTCGGCCCGCTGGGCCACAACGCTGGCGCGAGTGGTGGGTAACACCGCTTTGATGCGTTGCCCCAACATGTTTTCGATCTCGCTCAGGAGAGGACGTTCCGATGGCATGACCAGGCCGTAAAGCATGCCATTTTCAACCACGTTTTGGGCACGCTGCGCATACTGATCGGCATCAGCCGGCATGTCGTAGCTGACTGCAACTTCGGTTTCTAAGGTCAACGATTGGGCAATGAGGTCAGTGAGGACGATGAAATCGAGAGAGCCTTCTTGCCACTGACGCATGGCACTGTCACGCTCGCTGGCCTCACTGCCGCCATGAAGGGCGATAGCAGTGTAGCCCTCAGCCTGGAGAACCAAGGCTACCTGCTCAACATCGGGGCGTAGATTCACATAAATGAGGCCACGATTGACGCTTTCGCCATCGAGCAAACGTATCAGAGTCTCCATCTTTTCACCGGAGGGGACGCTCTGATAACGGTGTTTGATCAGGGGCATGGGCGCAGCATTGGCCTGACGCTCGAGCACAACCGGCTCGAATAAATGATCATCGGCCATTGACTGCAGCTCGGGATCGAGATGGATAGTCAGCATTGCCGTTTGGCGACCGGCAGGCAGTTGATCGAGTAGTTCACTGATCGAATCGGCCTGGCCGCGAGATAAAAGCTGGTCGATGCCATCGAGCACCATAAATTGCACGTGTTCGAGCGAGAAGGATTCACGTTCGATGTGGTCTTTCAGGCGTTTGAGGGTGCCCACCACAATCGTCGTGGGGCGACTCAAGCGTTCGGCCTCGCGGGAAATAGGCTGTTCGCCATAAACCGGCGTCACGGCAAAGTTAGGATGCTGGTTGAGTTGGCGGAACAAAATGGCGACACGACGTGCTTCGGCGCCATGTGGCACAAGAACTATTCCCTGAACCCCTTCTTGTTCTAGATCAAGCGTTTGCAGGATGGGTAGCACATAAGCTACGGTTTTACCACTACCGGGAGGCGCTTCCGCAACAATATCGCGCCCTGCCAGGAATTGTGGCATGAATTCTGATTGAAGTTTGGTTGGTTGCTCATAACCCAAAGTCTCTAATGCCTTCACCAATTCAGGATTGAGACCAAGTTCGGAAAATGTTTGACTCATTTTGTTTTCATTCCTCGAAAAAGTTTCACAAGATACCGGTCACTTTCGCAAGACTCAGCTCCCGGGGTGATATCCCACACCGCAACGATTATAACATACTCTAATTATGTGACAAAATTTGGACACCCTTTATTTCGTTCTGGGGAGGCCTGAAGGGGCATTGAAGTGGCTGCGAAGATGTTTGAGTAGTTATGCAAAGTTATGGTAGAATGGATAAATACCCGAGCCGAATGTACCTTTTGGTATTGTCGCGAGGAGGACACCATGCAGGAACAAATCCAGGCTTTTCTCGATTATCTTGAGGTAGAATCTCAGCGTTCTGCCAACACTGTTGCTGCCTATCACAATGATCTGCGGCAGTTTTATGAATATCTGGAGCAGTTAGATCCCAGCACGACACCGCGTGGCTGGGGAAATGTAACGCGCGATCACATCTTGGGGTATATGCTGGAAATGAAGGAGCGAGAATACGCCACCAGCACAATGGCGCGTAAAATTGCAGCCGTCAAGTCCTTTTTCAGCTTTCTTAAGAGAGAAGGTTTGATTCAAAACAGCCCCGCCGCCGATCTCGATTCACCCAAGGTCGAAAAGCATTTGCCGGCGGCAATGAGTGCCGAAGAAGTAGACCGTCTTTTGGCGGCACCGCAAGGAACGACACCTGCGACCTTGCGGGATAGGGCGATTCTCGAATTGCTCTATGCCACAGGTCTTAGAGTAAGTGAGCTGGTTTCACTCGATGTCCCTGATGTAGATCTCGAGGCAGGCACCTTGCGCTGCGTCGGCAAGGGAAACAAAGAACGGGTGCTACCGGTTTACGAAAAGGCTCTGGATGTCCTCCGCATGTACGTCCTCGAAGGTCGCCCCAAGCTTCTCCGCCAGGACAGCGAGGAAAAGGCCTTATTCCTCAACCGGCGGGGGCAGCGTTTGACACGCCAGGGTTTATGGTTGATTATCAAACGCTACGTGGCCGAAGCCCAGATTCAGTCCCACGTCACCCCCCATACCCTCCGCCACTCGTTTGCCACCCACATGCTCCGTGGTGGTGCCGGCCTGCGTGAAGTGCAACAAATGTTGGGCCATGCCAACATTTCTACCACCCAGGTCTATACTCAGGTAACCAAAGATCATTTGCGCAAGGTATACGATGATACCCATCCTCGCGCATAAACTCGCTAGTAGGAAGTTCCGTGAAAAGACAATTCTCTCGTACGCACTATCAAGAAAGCGCCACCTTCATTTCTCGCCACACCTCTTATCATCCGAAGGTGGCTTTTGTATTGGGATCAGGCCTTAGCACCTTTGCCGATGCCATTACCGCGGCCGACATCATCCCCTATCATGACATCCCTTATTTTCCCGTATCGACTGTGGAGGGGCACAAGGGTAGGTTGGTGGTGGGATTGTTAGAAGGCCGGGAGGTAATGGTCATGCAAGGACGGGTGCACTATTACGAAGGCTTTACGCTTGAGGAAGTCACTTTTCCTGTACGCGCCATGCATGCCTTCGGTATCGAAACCCTTGTCCTCACAAATGCCGCCGGCGGCCTCAATCCTTCATTTCAGCCAGGCGATCTCATGCTTATCGAAGATCAGATCAATCTCGTAGGAATGATCGGCCATAACCCCCTCATGGGCCCCAACGATGCTGAAATAGGCCCCCGTTTTCCTGACATGTCGACCCTCTACGATCGTCAATTGCGAGAATTGGCCCTGGCTACCGCGGCCAAACTCGAGATTCCTTTGCAGCGGGGCGTCTACGTGGGTCTCTCAGGGCCTGCCTACGAAACTCCCGCCGAAGTGCGGTTCTTACGCATGATCGGCGCCGATGCGACTGGTATGAGTACGACCAATGAAGCCCTGGTGGCCCATCACGCGGGAATGCGTGTCCTCGGCTTTTCCGGAATCTCTAATTTAGCTATCGATCAGGTGGACAGTGAGCGCCAGACTACGCACGAAGAAGTGATCGCGGCCGGCCGGCTTATGGCTCCGCGTCTGGTTACGCTTCTCACTGCTATGCTCGCACGCTGGGATGAAATTGCCTAATATTCAGATGAAACGGTATTTAAAGATGGGAGGAAGGATATGACCGTCTTCCTTCAAACATGGGCTGAATACGAGCATTATATTTATGCACTGGTGGTGTTGGTAGCCGTCTTCGCCTTGCGCAGTGTGTTCATGGCCCGCCGCGAACGACGTTCTGCCGTCTTCCCTCTGGAGCGCGAAATCGCTTTGATGCGCCTTTATCGCACGGCCGGTCTTACCGTCCTCCTCGCCTTGGTGATGGCCGGAACTTGGTCTGTTGGGCACCTGCTTTTACCGAAACTGGCTTATGGCACAATTTTGACGACACCCACCCCCGACATCCTCCTCCTCATCGACACCCCCACTCCTACCTTACCACCCCCGACAGCGACTCCTACCACGACCCCTACGCCTCGCCCTCGCCCTACGCGTCGCCCTCCCCCTCCACAGACAACGCCCACGCCTGCAGTCTTACCTCCGGCCTGCCCCAACCCCGGTGCTGCTTTGGCCAGTCCTGGGCAGGGCCAAGCCATCACAGGCGAGACGCAAGTCATTGGTACGGCCAGTATCCCCAACTTCCAATTCTACAAGCTCGAATGGCGCAATGCCGCCGGTCCGGAGCAATGGAACTGGTTTGCCGGCAGCGAAACACCGGTTGTAGGAGGTGTTTTAGGCAGCTTCAATCCGGCGGGACTCCCTCCCGGCAACTACATCATCCGTCTCGTGGTCGTCGATAACACCGGCAACTATCCTAATCCCTGCACCGTTCAAGTCACCATCCCCGCGCCAGGCTAAACTCACACCGACGTGGATAGCGACCAAGACCAATCCAGAACGTCAGGGGGATGACCGAGGTCATTTTTATGCCGGGTATTGCTTGTCACAGTCATGCTGAAGGTCCTTTCGAGACCCTGGTACATGTACGGCTAGACCTTTCGTTTTGCTCGGGATGAGACACGGCATGTTCTTATCCAACCCAACTTCTGTGATCACATTTCGTCGTAAACGATCCGTATCATGTGTCACCCAAACTTGCTAGAAAAACAGAGGAAAGGGGGAATGAGAAAGCAGGGTGGGGGCAGAATATGGTGCTACGCGCCCCTTGTTCTCATTCTGTTTCTGGCATTATTTATTGCAGATGGTAAGACAGCCACTGCCGGTGAGGGGCCAGATACCTGGCGCGTGCGGGGCGGGCCGGTCGCTTTCGTCAGCAATCTGGCCGTCGATCCCCAAAGTCCCGACTTTCTCTTCATCTTTCTTGCTTCTCACAGTGAGACAAATGCCGATCACACGCCCACGACGCAGGGTCGATTGCGGCAAGGTTGGGCTCCGTATTTCAGCAATGATGGCGGCGATACCTGGCAACCGGCCAGCAATGATCTCGCCGAAGTCCACCCTACCCTGCTAAAAGTGATCCCCGGAAAGGCCCATAGCATCCTCTGGGTGGGGACCGAGAATCAGGGGTTGTGGCGCAGTGAAAATGGAGGACGCACCTGGCGTCCGCTTGTCATTCCTTCCCTACAAAATCAACGTGTTCTGGCCTTGACCGTCGACGCCTATCAACGCTTGCAACTCGTCACTCTTGATAATACCCGTTATCCTGATTCGTATCTTTACACCAGTAGCGACGACGGTAAACACTGGTCTCGGCAACTTTTGCAGCGGTTTAGCGGTGATCCGACCACCCTGGTAACAGATTTGGTCAGTGATCCATTCTCGGGCGACCGCCTTTATGCCGTTACCTTTGGTGGCGTCATGATTTCCGAAGATGCTGGTGCCACCTGGCGCCAGGCCGACATCGCCTTACCCGACGCATCCTTCCCCGGTGGAGAAACCGTATTTACAGCGGATCCGACCCAGCGCGGGCGTTTGTATCTGGCCTTGCGTAGCACCAATCTCGACGGCAGCGATCAGCTCAACATCTACCGTTCTCTTGATGGTGGCCTGTCCTGGGAATTACTACCGGCCACATTCCAACCGTTTCCGGGGATGACGCCGGAGGTGACCCCGCGTCCCTACCGCCTATTTCTCGATCCTCTTGCTCGTCGCCAGCTTTTTCTCGCCACGCACAATGGTTTGTGGCTATCGACTGATGCTGGTTTACACTGGCGACTTGCCGGTGCTGCTCTCGCCGACGTCGCCGTAACCGATGTATGGGCACATCCGCGCCAGCGCGGGGTGTGGTATGCCATCGGCCCCGCCGGTATCTGGCGCACGGCCAATGCCGGCACGCAATGGACTCCGCTGCAACAAGGCTTACCGGTCACCAGCCAAATCAGCGAATTACTCAGCCTCAATCAGGGCCGTACCCTGCTGGCGCTCAATGGTGGTGCCATGCCTACCGATGTCGCCACCGGCCAACCTTTATGGCGCAGTACGGATCAGGGTCGAAGCTGGATGCCGGCGATGCGCGGGCTCAACGGCCTGATCATCACACGTTTGCAGAAAGCGCCGGCGGACCAGGACATTGTTTTTGGCCAGACACGGGATGGGTTGGTGCGTAGCGAGGATGGGGGACGTTCCTGGCAATATCGCCCTTTGCCGCCGGGCAGCCAGAATCTCGTTGTGCTCGAGCGAGGACAGCGGTTAGTTGTAGGGGGCAGTAATGGTGTCTGGATCTCGGCAGATGGAGGGGATTCATGGCAACCCAGTACTCTGCAAGAGCGTGTGCAAGCCCTGGCTCTGGCCAGCAACGACGATATCTTCGCCATTTTCGATACTGAGTCAGGGCTACGTCAAGTCGCCCTCTCACGCGATGACGGTCAGAGCTGGCAGGTCACGGGACCGGCTCCGGGCGGATTCGTACAACATTTTATCGTCCATCCCCAGAATCCCCGGCAGCTATTGGTTTCCATTTATTGGGATGGGCTTTATGTTTCGGAGGATGGCGGGCGATTTTGGAGTCGCCGCGACGAGGGTATCCCTGCCGGTATCCATTGGCGGGGAGTACAACCTGAGCAACCCACCGGCCCCAACATCCTCGCTCTTGCCATCGATCCCAACGATGGCGATAACTGGTGGGCCAGCCGTGATGGTGGCGGTGTCTACCACAGCCGCGATGCCGGCCAATCATGGCACGATGCCAGCGGTGATCTGGGCGACAATCTCATTCTTGATCTACTTTTTGGGCAAGATGAGCTCCTGGCCGCGGCTAATCGTGTGGGGGTGGTTGTGCACAATACCAGCGGTGCCATAGCCACACCACCGATGAGTGTCGATATTCGTCTCGAAATTCTCTGGCCTCATAATTTTGCCTCGGTCTATACCGCACAGCAGGCTAATTTGGGTCTGCGTCTTTATCACAGCCGTAGCCTTGAGCCACCACCTTGTGCCTGGACACCGAATATCGAAGTATGGATGGCGCCGGATGCCTCGCCGATGCGACGGTTGGGTATTGCCGAACAACGGACAATAGAGGGCCATCCCTTTCCCTTTTGGGAGCTCAACGATATCGATGTAAGCTGGAGTAATGACCCCAACCATAAACTGACCTTTCTCACGCGCATGGCACCCGGACAAGCACTTAGTGCCAGCAGTGTCTGGATTCATGCCGCCGATGCCCGTACCTTTTTACCGGCACCCCCTGAACCCACCGGCCTGACGACGACAGCCCCTTCGCAACTCGATGCCCTGATTCGTGTGGTCTGGCCGCATAACGCCCAAGGACAAGGCGTGCCTGTCTCTGAGGCGGACTTCGTCAACATCAGCGCCATGCTTGTACAACGAGACACCCTAATAACACTGTCTCCAGAGCATCTGCCGGAGCGTGTTTGGCTGCTGGGGGCCTTGGATAATCAGGTGGGACGACGATTAGCCGTGGGACAGCCTCGCTTGGTTCAAGGGCCAAACTTTGTTTACACGACCTTCGAGTTCAACAATATCGATGTCAGCCTGGCGCGTGATCCTGCCCATCACTGGACCTTCTGGTTGGAAGTGCCGGACATGGATGCCACCTCAAATGTTTGGGTGCATGGCAGTGATGGTCGCACACGTGCCCCTACCCTTCTCAATCCCATCACCGGCTGCCAGCCCTGATTCAGAACCCTACCGTATGAGTTTCAGCATCCTTTTTCTCATCTTCGGCTTCTTTCTTGTCGGCATCCTGGCGATGGTGTGGTGGATACAACACAGCAATCGTGGCATCGAATGGATTGTGTTCACCATTCCTCTCGCCTTTGCCCTTAGTTACCTATCCAGCCGCTGGATTCAGGTGATGCCCTATCGCGCAGGCTGCCTGGGGATTTGTGATGGTTGGCGGGGCTATCCTCTGGCCACCCACACCCTTCCGCCGGGAGGACCGGCCATTTTCGACGCAGGCGGTTTTGTCCTCAATGCTGGCATTTACTACGTGCTGTTACTTGTTTTCAGTGCCTTAGTGCTACAATTGGCCATTGCCTTTGAATGGCCCAAACGAAAAAAGCGAACGAAGTTCATCTTCGTGCTTCTCGTTGTTGTCCTGCCTCTGGCAACTATTCCTAGCTGGGCACCCACGCCAGAACCCAAACTTCCTCTGGCTGAGCAACGTCTGGCGATCAATGCTGCTCGTGACTGGCAATGGCAACTCCAGGCCAGCCGCTTTGTCGACCGCAAGTTAGCCGTGGAGGATGTGCGGCGCCACCCCGATGGCGAGCGTTACCGTGTTTGCTTCCGGGCATATTCCTGGTTTTTCATCCCCAGCCATCATGTCTATGTTGATTTAGAACCAGCCGGCGTACGTGCTACCGGAGGCGGAGCCATTCCCATTAGTGCCTCCTGTTGGATCCAACCCTAACCCTCCCTCTCAGCCAACACCCACGCGACCACTCTCGATTATCTATGTCTCGAAAAAATCTGCCCTTCATCCTCCTTGCCTTTGTCATTCTCTGCTGCTGTGCCTTTATCAGCATTTCTGGTGTTGCCTTATTGGCCATCACAGACCGGGTTGATGCCAGACCCCAGCCCCAGTTCGAACAACAGCTGGCGCCGGTTCCTCTCGATACACCCACGCCCCGACCGTTGCGTCGCCGCACCCCACAGCCCTCCCTCACGCCCCCCGTGAGTATAGGGCTGGATACAGATGCACTCATTGCTTCTGTTGAAGTACCGGTCAACGACCCTCGCGATTTGGTGCTGCGGCTACGTCCGGAACTCGGTGACCCACCCCTTGTCGTCAATGCCACCCCTCCCGTCTACGAAGAAGGTGATCGCCTGACGTTTTGGGTCAGCAATCTTGATACAGATGAGAATTTCCAGATCGAGGCGGAACTTGTCGTCAAAAGCGAAAACCTGTACATGTGGGTAGAAAGTGGGGTAGAAGTGGATGAGAATGACTTACGGCGTTCAGCCCGCTTTTTCGATGAGCAAATCTATCCTACAGATCGCGCCTTTTTTGGCAGTGAGTGGTCGCCTGGAGTCGATAACGATCCCCGGCTGCATGTGCTCCATGCCACAGGTATTGGCAGCTCAGTCGCCGGCTACTTCTCTTCGGCGGATGAGATTTCTAGCATGATCAATCCTTATTCCAATGAAAAGGAGATGTTTTACATCAACCTGGATAATAACCCTCCCGGCACAAGGTTTTACAATGGCACGCTCGCCCATGAATTTCAACACATGATCCATTGGCATGAAGACAAAAACGAGAGCACCTGGCTCAATGAAGGGGCATCAGAATTAGCCACGCAACTGAATGGTGTGGCGCGCACTGATAATTCCTTGCGGCCGGCCGAGGTCTTTGCCAGTGATCCCGATCTGCAGCTCAATACCTGGCCCGATCCCCAAGAAGGGGATTCGTACCCACACTATGGCAATGCCTACCTCTTTCTCAACTACTTCCTCAGCCGTTTTGGCGAAGAGGCAACAAAATTACTGGTGGCCGACCCTGAAAATGGTATGAAATCGGTCGATGATGTCTTGCAGAGCCTCGATTTGGGCCTGAGCGCCGATGATCTTTTTGCCGATTGGGTGATCGCCAATTGGTTAGATGATCCCTCGCTGGATGATGGTCGCTGGGGTTACCCCGATTACGACACCGCGCCCATGGCGGTGAGCAAACGCCATCGACGTACCCCCGCCCGTGGTGATGGCACCGTACACCAATACGCCGCCGACTACATCACCGTGGCGGCGGAGGGCGATGTGACCATCACCTTCGAGGGCGATGCTACCAATCGCCTGGCTGCTACCGATGCCTACAGTGGTGAGTGGACATGGTGGAGTCACCGTGTCGATGAGTCAGACACACGCCTGACGCTCCCTGTCGACCTCTCAGATGTGCAAAAAGCTACCCTGAAATATCGTACCTGGTATGATCTGGAGGAGCTGTGGGATTATGCCTACATCGAAATCAGTACGGATGGAGGAAATTTGTGGACAATCCTGGAGACAAACCGTACCACCCGCGAGAATCCCCAGGGCAATGCTTACGGCCCGGGATACACAGGGTTGAGCGGGGGAGAAAAAGCTGCCTGGGTGCAGGAAGAGGTCGATCTCAGTCCCTATGCAGGACAGCCTGTGCTACTGCGCTGGGAATACGTCACTGACGCCGCCGTCACACACCCCGGTATGTTTATCGATGATGTTCAAATTCCAGAAATCGGCTTGTTCGACGATTTGGAACAGGGTATGGGGAACTGGCAAGCAGAAGGGTGGATTTTGACCAACAACGTGCTCCAGCAACGTTGGATTGTCCAGGTGTTAGGCTACAACAAGGATGGTGAGTTCTTTGTGCAACGTCTGCCTGTCGATGCTGATGGCTACGGCCAAATCCAGCTCCACAATGTCAGCACCCGAAAGGACTTGGTGCTGGTCGTGTCGGCGCTGGCACCAGTGACGGTCGAAACCGCGGCTTATCAGTACGAAATCCGCTAAGCTCTGTCTCTCTAAATCTTATGTCTCCAATTTTTGTTGTGGGCTTATTTGCTCTCCTCGGCTTCATTTCCTTCGCTACCTATCGCACAAGTCAATTGCTGCGTACATGGCAGCCGGAGGAAAACATCCTTCTCGTTCCCTTTGAGAATATTGCCCGTCTCGGTTTGATCGCCGTGTGTGTGGGTTTGGGCCTCATCAGCGGTCGGGGGCCGGCGGCCTTGGGCTGGATTCCCACAGATCCGTTGGGAGATGTAGCTTTAGGCATCGTGGCCGGCCTTGCTATCTCAATCATTCTTCTCCCCCCCACCCTCTGGGTGCAACGCCACCATCCGGAATGGCATTCCAACACAGTGATGCGTAGCATCCAGCCACGAAATGCTCAGGAATGGCCTTGGGTTGTCCTTGCCTTGATCCCCATGGCCCTGGTCGAAGAACTACTCTTTCGCTCACTGTTGCTGGGGGGATTTGCCCCTTACGTAAACATCATTTACTTTGCCATTGCCGTATCGATTCTGTTTGGTCTGCTCCATCTACCTCAAGGAGAGTGGGGTGTGCTTGCCGTCACTCTGGTAGGACTAGCGCTCAGCGCTCTTTTCTTATGGCGTGACAGCCTGCTGATCGTGGTGGTAGCGCACTGGGTGGCCAATGTGGCGCAACTGGTGCAAGCGACCTTCTTATTTCCTGATTCCCCCGCCCCACCCGCCGAGGACTGA
>JAADFV010000432.1 GCA_013152695.1 Chloroflexota bacterium
TGACTTTCATAAAAACGATCGAGAGCGGCAAACGGCGCCGGATAAAGCCGGGCGACAAAGGTGAGGATTTGCGCTTCGATGTGATTCATGCCCGACGATTGCGGCATCTTAACGAGGAAGTCTTTTACCTTACCCTGCCTGAATCTGGCAAAGACCTGTTCGATTTCAGTGGTGTAATCGCTCTCCCCTTCGTATCGGCGTACGCTGAATTTGCCTGGCTGGACGACGATGCTGTATCGCACCTGTTTCAGGTCTGCCTGCACTGCCATGGCCTCTTTTTGCAGGGATTCAAATTGTGGGGAATGGCAATAGTCTGTGAGATACTGGCGAAAGCTGCGCAAGCCTTGCGACTGTAAGTCGTAACCGTTCAAACAGGTTGTCAACTCGCTGACAGCATGGCAATAGAGCAGCGCTGCTTCCAGAAACCAGCCTCTTTGATGGTAGGCAAATGTCAGCTTGTCCTGCATGGCCAGGTAGCGGTACACGGTGGCCATCTCTTCGCTAAAAGACTTGATGGCGTTCAGTAACGCCGGGTCTTCCAGCTCGCGCATGATCGCCTGCCGATAGCGGATGGTTTCCACGTCACGGAGGGGCGTGTAATAGAACGGCGTCAGGTTGTAGGGCTGCCTGGTAGCGGTGATCGCCTCAATCAGCTGATCCAGATTGAGGTCGGCAAGACAGGCCGGCGGTTCGGCCGTTTCGATGCGGATGCTGGCATTGGCAGCCAGAATATCAGGGCAGGTCATAAGCGGGCTGCCAGCTCAGTTTTGATGCGACCCGGCTCGTGGGCGACGGCGACGCGGTAGGTTCGATATCCTTCATGGCTGAAGGCGTTGGTTGTGTGTGCACTGAGGCCATAAAAAAAACTCCTTACCAGTGGTTCGGACTGGCAGGAGCTCGTACTTAGCACACAGGGACTCCTGCCGGAGGGATACACAGTGGCAGGAGTCATTAGCCGGGAGGCAGTTATACGGTGGACTCCATCACCTGATTACCTTACTTGTCAAGGCAATCATACCAAAATCCTCGAGCAGGGGCAAGATCATCCAGGTCAATGGGTGCGTTTCAATTTGCCCCCATTTTGAAACACGCTCAATCAATCCAGCTGCGATCGAATTACCAGAAAGCTGTGCCGGACGGCGCCGGGGCTTGCGGTTGGCACAGGGCTGATGGCCTTTTGGCGATGGTGCAGGGCGGCGCGTTATAGACCCACCTGACGGCTGTGGAGGGGGTAAGGGATTATGTCGGGCGTGCCTGACGAGGAGCGAGGAGGGCGGATGGTCGATTGCGGGAGGCGAGTAAATATTTCGATATCGGGTCCTGGCATAAAGGTGACCATCGGGCGAAATGCGGCATTTGCCAAGCGGGTCAAACACATGTACACTGGTTTTCCGATCCGGGTGCACTGGCTGGGCGTTTGCTTTTTCCATTTTGATCGGTTTTTGCAATCGCCTGCTGGTGTTTATGAACCGGGTCTTGGACCATCTTTTCGCTGAAATCGAGCTGCGTCTGATTCTGTCCGCAGTTTGACCGACACGCGGAACGACAAGAGGTTAGCTTCAAATGCCCCCGCTCACACGCTGGTTTGTAAAAACGTCCCTGGTCTACTTTGCATTGGCATTGATCGTTGGACTTCTGCTTGCCGTAGGGGCGATTGTGCCTGGGTTATCATCATCCGGCCTTTTTCCGATATACATCCATCTGCTGGTCTTTGGCTGGCTGACACAGTTGATTTTTGGTGTGGCATATTGGATGTTCCCGAAATACTCGAAGGAGAAGCCCCGCGCCAGCGAATCGTTGGGCTGGGCGACTTACGGTTTGTTCAATATTGGTTTGCTACTACGTGCAATCGGGGAGCCGTTTAATGTGCAACAACCGAATGCGTTTTGGAGCTGGGTGCTGGTCGCTTCGGCGATCTTGCAGTGGCTGGCTGCGATGGCTTTTATCGTCAACACCTGGGGTCGAGTGAAGGAGAAGTAGATGCCTCGCCTGAGTACGTGGTTCGTGCGTGCTTCATTGATCTATCTCGCCTTGGGGGTCACCCTGGGCGGTTTGCTGCTGGCGGAAAAGGGTATTCCTTTTTATCCTGCTCTTTGGATCGCCTTGCCTGTCCACATGGAGTTCCTGCTCATCGGCTGGATGGTTCAATTGGCGATGGGTATGGCTTACTGGATTCTGCCGTTGCCAGGGGATCGCCACGCGGTAACGAGAATGTGATTCGGTATTCGTTCTATCTGATGAACATTGGCATTCTGCTCGTGGTGGTTTCTCCATGGTTCCACTACGCCTGGCTGGTGTTGATCGGACGATCACTGGAAACTGCCGCTGTAGTTTTTTATGCTGTGGGTTCATGGCGCCGTGTCAAGTCTTTGGGAGCGTAAGCGAAGACGACTGCCGCGCTCCTGTGACATTTTAAGTAGTCTCTACTAAGTACCTTAACAATCGAAGAGAGATGTGGTAAAATGGGAACATGGCTAAACGACGAGATTATCGCCTCAGTGAGGCGGACCTGAAAGAATTGGAAGAGGCCATTCGCCGGGACAAGCGCCCTGGTGTAAGGCAACGAGCCATCGTGGTTCGGTTATTGCATCTGGGCTATCCAGCAGAAGAGATCGCCGAGATGCAAGCCATCAGCAAGCCGACGGTGTATGCGTGTTACCATCGTTGGGAAGAGGGCGGGATTGACGGCTTGGCGGATAAACCGCGGAGCGGTCGACCGCCGAAGATCACGGAAGCGTATCGAGAGAAATTACGAGAGGTAGTAGAGCAAGAGCCATCTGCGTATGGATATGACTTTGCAGTATGGACGATTGGACGTTTGCGGGCGCATCTGGCAAAAGAAACAGGAATCGAGCTAAGTGAGAGCAGGATGGGCGTGTTATTGAAGGAGGAGGGGTATCGCTATCGGCGACCGAAGCATGATTTGAGCCATTTACAGGACAAGGAAGCCAAGGATAAGGCGAGAGAAATGTTGGAAGCGCTAAAAAAGGGGCGCCCGAAGCAGGAGTTCGGCTTCTCTTTGTGGACGAAACGACAATGAGTTTGGACCCGCCCCTACGTGCATGCTGGATGAAACAAGGTGAGCAGAAGGGCATTCCGGCGACAAAACCGGGGACAAAGCAGAAGTTTCACATTTTCGGCGGCTATGACTGGGAGACGGATGAAGTGACATGGACAATGGCTGAGACCAAAAACAGTGAGACCTTCCTGCAGTTTCTGGAGGTGTTGGTGTTGCGACAGTATCCCGATGAGCCGCTCATTCTTGTCATGGACAACGTGTCTTATCACAAAAGCGCTGCGGTTTTGGCATTCTTGAGCTTGTTCGAACATCGGGTTCGCATTGTTTGGCTGCCGCCCTATTGCTCACATCTCAATTCGATTGAACGGTTTTGGCGTCATCTCAAAGACACCGTTTCAGCGAATCGCTTGGCAGAAACCCTTGAGGTGCTTCGGTCGATGTCCGAAAAGACCCTGGCGAGCCAAAATCAACCTGCTTCCAAGTCTCGATTTCATTTGTCAAAGAACTTTTTATAGACTACTTAACTTTCATTTCAGGTTACTGCCCTTACCAGTCTCCGAG
>JAADFV010000433.1 GCA_013152695.1 Chloroflexota bacterium
CGTCGAGGCCGGTCATATCACCTGGCCACATCTTTTGCGTCTGATGAGCACCAACCCCGCCCGCATTTTCCGCTTATACCCGCGCAAAGGGCACCTGCAGGTCGGCGCCGATGCCGATGTCGTAATTTACGATCCTCGCGGCGAGGCTGAGATCCGTGATGCAGACCAGGCGACAGTGGGTGGTTTTACACCTTACGCGGGGATGAAAGTACAAGGGCGGGTACGCGATACGATCGTGCGCGGGCACGTGGTTGTGGAGGACGGTGTGTTAGTAGGTGAAGCAGGCTGGGGTCAGTACATTCCTGCGATCGAGGAAGATTTATGAACGAATTGGAACGGAGGGTGGCGGAATTGGAAGCCGAAATCGCCCAAATCAAACGGCAGTTGCCCAGACATTCGACGCCACCCTCTCTGATTCTCCAGTTGGAAGACTTAGAAGAAGAGTTGGCCGAGGCACGGCGAAAGCTGGAAGAGCAAAAAATCTAATCGAATGCTTAGCGAGCGCTTACGTTTCGCTAATACTTGGGAGCGATAATCAGTTTATGCGTGTTTTAACGCGCCTGTAACATCATACGCACCCCAAGCTGACTTGCACAGCCAGATCGCATAAAAGGTGCGCCAATCATTTCATCATCCTTACCATGGAGGTTTTTAATGATGCGACGTTTTCTTGCGATGATTGCCGTCCTGGCAATGGTTCTACTTGCGACACTGCCTGCTGCGCCTGTACTGGCACAGGAGGGACAGGGACAAGAATTGGTTATGTTTACCACTTATCCCTCTCAAGTAGTGGAATTGGGACAAACCATGACCTTTAAGTTGACACTGCGAAGCGACACGGCCGCACAAACAGTGCAGTTGGAAATGAAGAAACAGCCTCCTGGCTGGAAAGGGACTTTTCGTGGGGGCGGTCATATCGTAAAAGCGGTCTATGTCGAGCCAGAGAAAGATGCAAAAGTAGATTTGAAACTGGAACCGCCAGCCGATGTTAGCGCGGGAACATACCAGTTTGTCGTGCTGGCGAAAGGGGCGACGAAGCAAGTAGAATTGCCCTTAGAGCTTACCATGGAAGAAAAACTTCCTCCTCGGCTATCATTGACCACCGACTTACCGACGCTCAAGGGCTCGCCAACGACGACTTTCCGTTATAATGTGACATTGAAGAATGAGGGTGATGAAGACCTCGATGTGTCCCTCACTGCTGATACTTCTTCTGCCTTTCTCATCACTTTCAAATTGACCGGGAAAGAAGTTACCAGCATTCCTGTTTCTGCCAACGAAACCAAGCGCCTGACTGTCGAAGCGAAACCGTTGGGCGAAATTGCCGCCGGTTCTTACGAAATCAATATCCATGCCCAGGGCGGCGAGACTGAAGCCTCCTTGACCCTCACCGCGGCGGTGGCGGGTCGCGAAGAGCTGAAGGTGACAGCTCCGAATGGACGTCTCTCGGGAGAGGCTTACGCCGGCAAAGATTCGCCCCTGAAAGTGATCGTACGCAATGACGGTACCGCCTCTGCTTACAAGGTGGAACTGAGTGCCAACGAGCCTTCCGGTTGGAAAGTCGATTTCAATCCTCAAACGATCAATGAAATTCCCGCGGGACAACAAGTGGAAGTAACAGCCAATATCCATCCGGGCGAAAAAGCTATCGCCGGTGACTACATGGTGACGATCAGGGCAAAGCCCGCGGATGGCATCTCCAAGTCAGCCGATTTCCGCATTACCGTACGTACCTCCACGCTTTGGGGTGTGATCGGTATTGCTCTCATCGCTGTTGCTGTCGCGGTCGTTGGTGCTGCTGTCTTCCGCTTTGGTCGCCGCTAAGGCGGAGGAGGTGGAAGCTATGCAACCCGAACTCGTTATTGAAACTAAAGGATTGACAAAACGCTACGACGACCTGACCGCGGTCGATTCCCTCGATTTGCAGATTCATCGCGGCGAAGTCTTCGGCATGCTCGGCCCCAATGGCTCCGGCAAGACCACCACCATCCTCATGCTCTTGGGGCTTACCGAACCCACAGCGGGAGAGGTCAGAGTTCTGGACCTGGACCCTGCCCGGCAACCACTTAGCGTGAAATCACGTGTCGGCTATCTTCCCGATCAGATCGGCTTTTATGATGAGCTGACGGCCCGTGAGAATTTGATTTACACGGCTAAGCTCAATGGTTTGCCTCGTCGCCTGGCGAATGAACGCATCGAGAACGCCCTGGAGCGTATGGGGCTGCACGATGTGGCCGATCACAGCGTTGCTACTTTTTCGCGAGGGATGCGACAGCGCCTGGGTGTAGCCGATGTCTTAATCAAGCAGCCGGAAGTCATCATCATGGACGAGCCTACACAGGGCTTGGATCCTGAAGGCGCCCACGCTTTCCTGCGTAATATTCGCCACTTGAGAGAAGAAGGCATCACCATTCTGATTTCCTCCCATCTTCTCCATCAAGTACAGGCGATATGTGATCGTGTGGGGCTTTTCTATCTGGGCCGAATGGCGCTCTCTGGCTCTGTAGCCGAACTGGCAAAGGCCGTCATTGGCAGCAGTTACCACATCCGCGTCCAGGCTAAAGGCGACAGGGAAGTTCTGCGCAAGGCCTTACTGCAAGTCCCCGGTATCGTCGAGGTCGCGAAGAATGGCAACGATGTCTATGATATCGTTGCTGATGGCGACCTGCGGGCGGAAGCAGCAGCGGCTGTGGTCAAAGCGGGCGGGCGACTGCTTTCCTTACAGGTGGAAGAGCCCAGTCTCGATGATATCTATGCTCGTTATTTCGAGGAGGTAGAACATGACAGCCAACACTAAACAAGTCACCCTTAAGCGCGGGCGTGAAGGTTCTCCCTGGACAGGATTGTGGGCGGTCGTGTTCAAAGAGATGGCAGATCATCTCACCAGCGCGCGCATGCGCATTCTCGAACTGCTGATTCTGCTCACGGCGGTCGGTACGGTCTATGCAGCCATGCAAAATATCCGCAGCTCCATCGGCTCTGACCCCTTCCTTTTCCTGAAACTTTTCACCCTGGCGCGTGATCCCCTGCCTGCCTTTGTCGGATTTCTCGTCTTCTTGGTGCCGTTGGTGGCGATTTCACTCGCCTTCGACTCGATCAACGGCGAATTCAACCGGCATACCCTCTCTCGCGTGTTGGCGCAGCCCATTTATCGCGATGCTTTACTCATGGGTAAATTCCTCGCCGGTTTTCTAACCCTGGCCCTGGTCCTGGCGACGATTTGGCTGCTCATTATCGGCCTGGGGCTCATCGGCCTCGGTGTTCCTCCCAGTGGAGCCGAGGTTGCACGGATGCTGTGGTTCCTCCTGGCAACCATTTTCTATGGTGGCTTTTGGCTGGCTTTGGCCATGCTCTTTTCCATTATCTTCCGCCAATCGGCAACCGCGGCCCTGGCCTCCATCGCCACCTGGCTCTTTTTCACCGTCTTCTGGCCGATGTTGGCCAGTCTTCTCACCCAGGCTTTGCGGCCGATTCGCTTAGGTCTACCCCAGGAGATTATCGCCCAGACCCAACTGGAACTGACCCTATCACGACTTTCCCCTAACACCCTTTATACCGAAACTATCCTTGCTTTCCTGAATCCAACCCTACGCTCTTTGGGCTTTGTCCTCCCTATTCAGATGCAAGGTGCGGTATTGGGTACACCCTTACCCCTCAGCCAGAGCGTTCTCCTCGTTTGGCCCCAACTGACAGGGCTGATTGCGGCTACAATCCTCCTCTTTGCTCTGGGCTACATTCTTTTCCAACGACAGGAAATTCGTGCTTGATAGGGTCGATTTCTCCTCGGTGCTGCCCACAGGCATTTGTCTGTGGGCTTTTTCTTTCCTGGACTTCGCCACAGCTCGATCATTTCGGAATGGAATCTTAATAATTTCTAAACCATTACCTCCACGAGAGATGCTATCATGAGGTCAGTTAAGTTAACCCATCGTATTGCAACATTCGCAATTTCACCCCAATATAAGGAGATAGCACGATGAAAGCGATTAAGAAATGGTCCAAGTGGATTGTTGGCGGCGTTGCCGCTATGGCCCTAGTGGTCATGGCTGCGACTGCCCTTCCTCAGACGGCTGCGGCGCAAGAAGGCCCAGGCCCCGACACCACAGCTCCCACCCGGCCCTTTGCCCATCCCCAGCAGCACGGCCCTGACCAGGAACAGCTTCTCGCCGACGCCTTGGGCATCACCGTTGAAGAACTACAAGCCGCAAAACAAGAGGCTTTTGACGCTGCCCTCGATCAAGCCGTTGCCGAGGGATTGATTACCCAAACCCAGGCCGACTTTCTCAAAGAGCATCAAGGCATGGCCCGCCGTGGTTTAGGCATGATCGCTCCTCTACAACGCTTTGCCAACGTCGACATCGACATGGATGCCCTTCTCGCCGATGCTTTGGGCATTAGCGTAGACGACTTGAGTGCCGCCAGAGATGCCGCAAGGGAAGCGGGCCTGGAACAGGCTGTTGCCGACGGTCGCATCACCCAGGAACAGGCCGACATGATGAAAGCCCGGCATGATTTAGGCGAATACCTGAAAGAACAGGGCCTTCCCGAGCAGCTCCGCTCGATTTACGAAGAGGCTGTACAGAATGCCGTTGAGGATGGCGTGATTACCCAGGAACAGGCCGATGCGATTCTTAGCCAGCCGGGCATTGGTATGGGCGCCCCCCACATGTCGCGACCTGATGGCTTTCGCGGACGGGGTGGCCATGATGCTCCTGGAGCCAAGAGCTTCAAGTTCCACGGCCATGGCTCCATGGATGGAAAACCCTTCAACTTCCGCGGTCGTGGCATGATTCCCGGCGCCAACACCGGTGCCAACATCGCTCCCTCAGGCTTCAGCCTGTAACCCTTGTCTTGGGAACGAGCCCGATCCACCCGGGCCGTTCCCCCTCCTCCCTTTTCTGCCCGACCTTGGTACCAGGGTCGGGCTTTTTGCATCTTTGCTGAAAGTGGCATGCACACTCAGTCCGATGTTCCAGGGAGAATGCCCGCTTCTCGCCCCTATTGGCCAGCAACAGTGAGCTGTCCGATGACTGGTTCGATACCGCTACCGTCGCTGACCCCGATAGCCGCCAAGGTCGTTTCGTCATACACGACAAGGGTGATCGTATACTGCCCGGCTTGAGAAGGAAGGGGGAGGCTGTATACATTGATCGCCGATTCGTTGGCTTGCCATGCCGGTGTGCGGAGATGCCGGTCACTTAGCAACAGACGATCATCCTGGGCCAGGGTAGCGCCAGACGCATCTTTAAGGCGCACAGATACTTTGAATGACTGGGAGGTAGGCGCTTGCACCTGCCAGCGTAGGGTCACCAAAGCACTCCCTTGTCCCTCGAGAGGATGCACTCGCCCGCTCCAATCTCCTTCCACCAACCTGATTCCTTGTTCGAACTCAATATCCAGGGGGGTGAAGGCCTCTGCCAGCTGGAAAGTTGTGGGAGGAGTCAATTCCCAAACACGGACGGTGTAACCGCGAAAGAAAACCTCGTCTATTTGGCTGCCGGCCGTGTTGAGCAAGGCGGGCACGGCGCCCCGTGGGTCCATATCTGATTCGAACCAGGTCACATAATAAACATGCCGCGCTTCGCCAGCCAGCAGCGTCAAACGGCGATCGATTCGTCGCTGATCCTCATGGGTGAGATCAACGAAAAGATATTGCGCAGGGGGCTCGCTGCTTGGTTCGGAGGGGGGAGTGCCGTAAAAGTCGTTATTCCAGCGTTGCCAGTAAAAACCAAAGGGATAACGCTGATCGACGAGAATAATGTCATCAGGAGTAGCATGAGTCCGCAGATAGCCAACAACACCACGCATATCCTCCCGGAAATGGCTCGGATCGAAGAGATCGGCATGGAGTCCGGGCACAGAGAGCGCCACGAGGCCCAGTCCTGCCAACCAGGGCCAGGCCCGTCCCCACTTCCGCCAGCCTGCCAAGGCCCAGGCCGATAGTGCCCAAAGGGCGGGAAGAATGAAGCTGATGTAGCGAGGGTTGAAGGCAGCGCGAGTGACAAGAATCAAGTAAAAGACAATCAGACTGCCGAACAGCCAGGTGGCAAGGAGCCCCAGCCGTAGTATGTTGTGCTCTCCCTTTTCTCGCCGCCAGAACCAGCTGGCTCCACCCATTGCAATTACACCCAACCAGAGCCACCGGCCCCATTGCCAGAAAGAGTCGGGAGCAAAGTCACCGAGGGTAAAGGCGCGATCGAGTTGCCCGAAGTATTGTGCCAGATCAGGAAGCACGAGGTTAGGGTTATCGTAGCCCGGAATCTGGCGCAGGGCAATGGGAACCACCGGTAAAAAGAGGATTCCTACGACCATTGCCACTCCTGCCAGCGTGCGTAAGCGTGACCAGCGTTGGGCGCTGAATAAGGCCCATCCCAGCAGCCAAAGGCCCCAGGTGACGAGCACGAAGACCGTGGCATAGTGCGTGAGCAGAGCCGCGGCCGTCAGGACGGCAAAGATCAACCAGCGTCGCTCCGGGAGAAGCCGTTTTTGTGGGCCGGCGCGCAGAGCAGACCACAGAGCCAGCATTGCCGCTGCCAGTAAAGCCCAAGATACGGTGTACATGCGGGTTTCTTGCGCTTCCGCCAGGGCAAAAGGCGCGGCCGCGGCGATGATCAGCGCAAGCAACCCCAGGCGTACGGTGTTCTGACGGGGGAGTAATTGCCGGGCCAACTGGTAAACCAAAGCCAGCGTCAACACACCAAACCAGACGCTCAAAAATCGGGTGCTGAAAGGAGATGCCCCGGCCAGACTTGTCCAAAAATGGAGCAGATAAAAATAAAGGGGAGGATGGATATCCAGCTCGGGAGCGGTGGCAATGTGGCTGAATGCTCGTGTTGCTACATCGATATTGCGTGCTTCGTCCCACCAGATATCTTGAAAATCGAGTCGGTACAAACGCAGGCCCCAGGCCGCCAAAAAAATGGCCACCAATACCAAACGAAAAACAAGCGATTTTGGTCTGGATGCTGAAGCCGGTTGGGAGGAAGTGTCAATGTGGGAGGGTGTCATATCGAGCCATTGTACGCTGCAAGGAGCGTCCTGGCAAAGCGGCAGAGTTTTCGAAATAAAGAATAACGCATCTGTTCGGGATTTGCGTTATAATACGACATCTTCACGCTCTCCACCTACAGTAATCCTCATGAAGCGCTCTAAACGAATTCAATACCGTGGGCTTATCCTCGATGACATTATGCGCTGGAAACGTCAGGAAGTGCTAAGCCAAAAGGAGGCTGTGCCTGAAGTTGAACTGCGCGCCCTGGCTGCATTCACCCCAGCCCCTCTCGATTTCCTCGCAGCTCTGGCACAACCTGGCATCAGCCTTATCGCTGAAGTCAAGCGAGCTTCGCCAAGCAAGGGACTTCTTTGCCAGGACTTCGACGCGGTTGAGTTGGCGCTAACCTATGCCCAAGGGGGTGCTCGCGCTATTTCCTGTTTGACTGACGCCCGGTTTTTTCAGGGTAAGCTCGAATATTTGACCGCGATCAAAGAGGCTTTCCGGGAACGTGGGATCGAGGTTCCTGTCCTGCGTAAAGATTTCATCTTTGATCCCTACCAGATTCTCGAGGCGCGCGCGGCGGGAGCCGATGCTGTTTTGCTCATCATGGCGGTATTGGGCGACCATGATTACCGCGATCTGTTAGCCTATTGCCATGAATTGGGGATGACCGCCCTGGTAGAGGTGCATAATGAAGAGGAATTGAAGCGTGCTTTACGGCAGCAGCCGCGTTTGATCGGTATCAACAATCGTGATCTCCGTGATTTTTCCGTCGACCTGAATACGACCGCCCGCTTACGCCCACAAATTCCGGAAGATGTGCTTGTCGTGAGCGAAAGTGGCATTCGAAATGCCGAAGATGTCAGGGCTTTGAAGAAAATGGGAGCTAATGCCATGCTGGTCGGAGAAAGTCTCGTCAAGCTTAAATCGCAGGCGCGCAAACAGAAACTCCGGGAACTGGTCACGGCAGGACAATAACATTTCTCTGTACCCCACCCTTCTGCTTTCCCTCGATATCTCATCATCCTCATGCCTATCCTTCTTCCCGGTCTGACCGGCACCATCATCAACACCTTTACTGTCATTCTCGGCAGTTTGATTGGCCTCTTAATTGGCAAGCGTTTACACGCAAATACGCAAAAAACTGTGCTTCATGGTCTGGGTTTGGTGACCATGGTGGTGGCGCTGAACAATGCTCTTACGACGCAAAACATTTTGGTGCCACTTTTTGCTATCATTCTCGGGGCAATGCTCGGAGAATGGATGCAGTTGGAGGAACGGTTGCAATCGTTGGGCAAATGGCTGGAACAGCGCGTAGGAGAGCGTTTGGGGGAGCGCGATGAAGGCCGGCTCGTACGTGCCTTTGTCACGGCCAGCCTCGTGTATTGCGTGGGACCCCTCACCATTATCGGCTCGATTCAAGACGGCTTGGTGAATGATTATGAGTTTCTGCTACTCAAATCCGTGCTCGATGGCTTTGCCAGTATTGCCTTTGCCGCCAGTTTAGGGCCTGGTGTGCTCCTTTCTGCCGGTACCGTTTTTTTGTTTCAAGGTGGCCTGGCCTTGCTGGCCATGCTCTTTGGCAATGCCCTTGGTGGGGTCACGGCCGATCATCCCGCTGTGATCGAAATGACGGCAACGGGCGGCATCGTTCTTTTAAGCATTGCCTTTATTTTACTGGATATCAAACGTTTGCGCGCTGCTAACTTCCTGCCTGCCATCTTTCTCGCCCCGGCCATTGTTCTGTTATTACAATGGTTGGGGGTGAGTTTTTAGTGAATCTGCTCGGGACCAAAGCCCATAGGAGGTGTGTCGGGAAGGTTGCTGCCGCGTACCCGGATCTCGCCAAAATGCTTCTCGTAGTTCTGCAGGCTGGTTTGCAGGGCCTGGAGGAGCAGTTTGGCATGGTAGGGGGTGAGCACCAGGCGGGTTTGGATACGCGTTTTGGGTACATTTGGCATCACATGCGCAAAATCCAGGACAATCTCGTTGTAATTATGATTGATGATTGCGAAATTCACGTAAATGGGCTGAAGATCGGCACTTACTTCGATCTGTAGTTGCTTTTTATTGGCGGCTGACGACATGTAATCGCTTACTCCTGAATGTGAGAGTGAGGGTGGAGGCGCTGCAAGACCACAGTGCCCCCTGTGATTGTGCCCTGAGATGGCATTCTAGGCAAATCAAGGTGGTTGACCGCGTGCCGGTCATGCATGCCGCGGCCGGCGAATCCGTTTTTCTGATCATCTTATCCTCCGTTCTCGCCATTCTCGTGAGAACCTGGCGAGAACGTACTTCTGGCTCAGAATAGCCCCATAAAAAAGTCATCACGATATAGCCAAAATGGCAAATTCATGGTAAACTATTTGATTGATGCGAGTAAGCGCATCTTGACACAATCTATTCCAATAGGAGGTTTTCATTTGGCTAAAAGAGTAACGAAATCCAAAAAGAAATCAGACAAGATCGAAGTCGAAGGAACCGTGATCGAAGCACTGCCTAACACAATGTTCCGGGTGAGGCTCGAGAACGGGCACGAGGTTCTTGCCCACATTTCCGGGAAAATGCGTATGTACTACATTCGCATTCTGCTCGGAGATCGCGTGCTGGTCGAGTTATCGCCTTACGATCTTACTCGAGGCCGGATCATTTACAGATTCCGTAATTGAGACGTCCTCTATTTTCAGTGAGAGGTTGACTATCACTTCCGACGATCGTCGGCCGGGGCCGATAACCCCACTTATTCGTTTTCTTACTTCATTCTGTTTCAATTTTGTCAAACAACGTGACTTTAGGCATAATGTTTGATATGACTGGCAACGATTATGCACGGGCGAATAGCTCAGATGGCTAGAGCGCTTCCCTTACAAGGAAGAGGTCAGGGGTTCAAGTCCCTTTTCGCCCACTTCAAGCCGCGCGGCCACACAAGCCAGCGGCTTTTTTTGTAGAGGATTGTATCTCTGAGCAAGCACAGTCCCGCAAGGATACCTGCTACGGAGATTCTCGTTTTGTGCTTTTTTCGGGTTCACCTTCTATGTCTAACCACTACCGACAACTCCCCAGCTTAGACCGGGTGTTACACCAACCTCAACTCGAAACCGCCATTCTCGAATTTGGTCGCACCACGGTGAGAGATGTCGCTCGACGCGTCCTCGATAACGCCCGTGCTCGCATCAAGCAAGGTAAGCCTGCCTCGGATGAGAGTACTCTTGTTGCCGAGATCAAAGCTATCCTTACTCAAGAATTGTCGCCTTCTTTGCATCCTGTGATCAACGCCACCGGTGTCATCGTTCACACCAATCTCGGGCGAGCTCCTCTTTCCGAGGAGGCGCAGCAGGCCATGATCGAGGTGGCGCGTGGGTACAGTAATCTGGAGTTTGATTTGGAAACGGGTAAACGCGGTAGCCGCTATGTGCATGCCGAACGCCTGCTTTGCGAGCTAACCGGTGCCGAAGCAGCCTTGGTGGTCAATAACAATGCTGCTGCCGTTACTTTGGTCTTACGCAGTCTGGCCGCGGGCAGAGAGGTGATCATCTCTCGAGGCGAATTAGTGGAAATTGGGGGTGGATTTCGTATCCCCGACATTCTTCGCCAGAGCGGCGCACAGCTTGTCGAGGTGGGTACGACCAACCGAACCCGGTCGGCTGACTACGCCCAAGCCATCTGTTCTGAGACCGCGGCTATTCTCAAGGTGCATCGCTCCAACTTCCGGCTCGTTGGTTTTACCGAGTCGGCCTCGCTGAAAGCGTTGGTCGATCTGGCCGCAGAGCAAGAGCCACCCTTAGCGGTTCTGAACGATCTGGGTAGCGGTACTTTGCTGGATACCAGGCAATTTGGCCTGGCCTATGAACCAACGGTGCAAGATAGCGTGCAGGCCGGTGCTACCCTGACGATGTTCAGTGGGGACAAGTTGTTGGGCGGGCCTCAGGCGGGCATCATCGTCGGCCGCGAAGCCCTCATCCAACAATTGAAACGCGAACCCCTGACACGGGCCTTACGCGTGGATAAAACCACTCTGGCCGGACTCCAGGCCACGCTCATGGCCTATCTGCGGGGAACGGCCCCCTCTGAGATTCCCGTTTGGCGGATGATATCTGCCTCTGCTGCCGATCTTGCCGGACGCGCTCAGGCCTGGCTTGCGACGCTCAAGGGTGGAAGCGTGGCCATGGAACTGAGGTCGGGCGAGAGTGCGGTGGGGGGAGGCTCATTGCCCGGACAAACGCTGCCCACGACGCTTCTCGCATTACTTCCTCCCCAACCCCAACAATTTGCTCAACACCTACGTCTGACCAGACCTGCCGTTGTCGCTCGTATCGAACAGGATGCAGTCCTCCTCGATCCCCGAACAGTTTTACCAGAACAAGACGATATTTTTCTGCAAACCTTGCAGACGGTTCTCGATCGGTTCTGATCACCATCTCGTTAGCTCCTCCATTTTTCAAGCTCATGCACCTCATTTTGCAAGGACGCCTCATTCGCGGGGGCAAGGTCGCCGGCGAAGCCTTGGTTAGCCCCACGCCCATCGGCTTTCTGGGCGGCGTCGATCCTGACACCGGCATCATTCTTGATCCCGAGCATCCCCTGCGCGGGCAATCCATTGCCGGCAAGATTCTCGTTTTCCCCCATGGTAAAGGCTCGACCGTGGGGTCTTATACGATTCTGAGGCTCAAAAAAGCGGGCGTAGCCCCCCTCGCTATGATCAATGCCCACTCCGAGGCGATCACGGCTGTCGGTGCCATCATCGCCGACATCCCCATGGTGGACGAAATCGATATCGAGCAGATCCAAACCGGCGACTGCATCCAGATCGAAAATGAGCGGGTAGAGGTGACACGTAATATGTGACATTGCTGCTCAGGCGAGCTCGGATGCAGGTGCCTTGCTCCTTACGCTTTTCCTAAAGGAGTATCGCTAACAATTCTCGCAAATTTCGGATTTCGTAAGTGATGGGAAGATGGTTGGGTGCAGGTTTTCCTTGCGGATTCAGCCAGCAGGTATCCAGGCCATAATCAATCCCACCCTGGATATCTGCACTGAGACTGTCGCCAATCATCAGCACCTGGGCTCGGGAGGGATGGTTCATGCGCGCAAAGGCCGTATCGAAAATTCGCGCATCAGGTTTGGCCGCGCCGATCTCATCTGAAATGACAATGTCCGCAAAATAAGGCCGGAGGGACGAGGTCGCCCAACGAGCGCGCTGCACCTCTTTCAGGCCATTGGTGATCAGCATAAGGTCGTAGACGGCAGACAAGGCTTGAATGACTTCTTCTGCCCCCTCGAGTAGCATGTTTTGTTGGCCCAGATGATGAAGATACGTTTCTGTAAATTGCTGAGGACTGATATCTGCCCCGATTGCGGCGAGAAAGTCATGCGAACGCTGCTGCCGCAAGGTTAAAGTCGTGATCTTTCCTTGTTCGAAGGCCTGCCACACTCGCCGGTTGATATCGCGATAGATATCGAAATACTGTGGCTGCATCGACAGGCCGAAAGAGGCGAGGGCAGTGCCAAGGGCCAGGGTCTCGGCCTGGGGGAAATCAAAAAGTGTGCCATCAGCATCAAAAAGTAGCCATTTGTAGGGTTTTTGCGGTGTCATTAAGCTAATCCCAGGACTTCGTTATCAAGACGTTGGAAAAATTCGACCATAAAACGGTGTCGTTCCGCGGCAATGTCACGGGCAGTTGCGGTGAACATGCCTGCTGCCAACCCCTCTAATTTGCAGAGAAATTCGTGAACCGGTGTGTAAACGGCGTTTCCTCCCCATTGCTGGCGGTACTGGCGGCGGTCGGAACCAATTTCTGCCCTGATTTCGGCCAGGGAGGCTGTCCACAAGCGGTTGTTATGATGCCCGGCAAAAGCGTAGACGCGAGCGATGCCAATGGCGCCGATAGCGTCCAGCTTGTCGGCATCACACAAGCATTGGGCTTCGAGGGTTTGCGGTTGGGGTGGCAGGCTAAAGCGGTGTGCTTCGATGCAATGGGCGACGGCATCGACAAAAGGGGCCGGCATATCGGCGAGAATTTTACGGGCGCGGCGGGCACCGGCAAGATGATGGTCGGGCTCGAGACGGGCGCAGTCGTGCAGGAGGCCGGCGGTACGAACGATGACT
>JAADFV010000434.1 GCA_013152695.1 Chloroflexota bacterium
GGCGTCACAGCAAGATCGAAGACGACATCGCCGAGATAGTCGGCCAAAGGCATGCCGACTGGGGCATCATCAGGTAGGATAATGATACCTTCGTGTTCTTCAGAAATGCCTAATTCGCGTTCGGAGCAGGCCATACCTTCGGACTGAATGCCGCGTATTTTGCCGGCCTTAAGCTTCATAGTTTTGAAGTGATCGGCATAAGGATCGATGAGGATAGCGCCAATTGTAGCAAAGGCGACTTTTTGCCCATGATCACCAGGTTTGAGATTGGGGGCACCGGTGATGATGGTCATGGGCTTGGCAGCACCATAATCTACGGTAGCCAAGAGTAAGCGGTCGGCGTTTGGATGTTTTTTTGATTCAAGAATCTGGCCCACGAAGATTTTATCGCGGTCCCAAACGATGTGACCGTCCCCGGTCACAGGGTCGTCTGGCTTGAGTCCTTTACGAAGGCGCTCAGATGCCGGCATGGGTACGCCGATGTATTCAATATTCTCGACTTCGAGTCCGGCCAGAGTGAGCTTTTCTGCCAGTTCGTCGATGGGTAAATCAATATCTACATAATCTTTGAGCCAGGATAATGGCACTCGCATAAGAGTTCTCCTGTAAGCACTAAGGCGCTAAGGCCTGGAAATAGTCAAAACATCAGGCGTCGTGCGTCATGCGCCGCATGTGTTCGTTTGAGAAAGGTTGAAGGGAGCCGTTTAGGCCAATTGTCTGAGAAAACGGACATCATTGGAGTAGAAGTAGCGGATATCGTCGATGCCGTGGCGCAGCATGGCGATCCGTTCCGGGCCCATGCCGAAAGCATAGCCAGAATAGACTTCGGGATCATAGCCGCCGTTGCGCAGGACATTGGGATGCACCATGCCACATCCTAAGATTTCCAACCATCCTGTATATTTGCATACACGACAACCTTTGCCGCCGCAGAGGATGCAGTCGATATCCACTTCTGCACTGGGTTCGGTGAAGGGGAAGTGAGAACAACGGAAGCGGAGCTTCCGACCTTCGCCGAAGAGCTGGTCTGCAAAGGCCTGAAGGGTGCCTTTGAGATCGGCAAAAGTAATGTGGTGGCCCACAGCCAGTCCCTCGACCTGGTAGAACATCATTTCCGAACGCGCCGTGACTTGCTCATAGCGGTAGCATTTGCCAGGCAGGATGACGCGAATGGGTTCTGGGTGATATTCACGCATGGCACGAACTTGCCCGGGACTGGTGTGCGTCCGCAAGAGGACATCCTCGATCGTGGTATGGAAGGTATCCTGCATTTCTCGTGCAGGATGGCCTTTGGGGAAATTGAGTAGCTGGAAGTTATACTCGTCTGTTTCGACATCGCGGGCGCGATAAATCTGAAAGCCCATGTGCGCGAAGATGGTGTAAATATCGCGCAAAGTACGGCTAATGGGATGCATGCGCCCGACCTGGGGACGTCGCCCGGGCAGGGTTACATCGACACCCTCAGCCTTCAATTCTGCAACAAGACTGGCCTGGCGTATGGCCTCGGCACGCTCACTAAAGGCAGCCTGCACCGTTTGCTTGAGCTGGTTGGCGGCCTTACCGTAGGCAGCACGCTCTTCGGGCGGCAGGCTGCTCACGCGTTTGACAGCCTGGGGTACAAGCCCTTTACGGCTGAGATACTTCAGGCGCCAGTTTTCCAGGGCTGCTTCATCAGTGACGGCGGCCAATTCTTCCAGGGCCTGTTGGCCGAGTTGAGTGAGTTCATCGATTTGCGACATGAGGATCTCCGTAAGGATAAGTTCAAAATAAAAAACGCCTCGTCCACACAGGGACGAAGCGTATAAAAACGTTCCGCGGTGCCACCCTGATTCCCCGCCGAGCGGGGCACTCAGGCTGTCGGTCAGTCTCAGGCGATGAGAGCAACGAACAGCTGTCGGGGTAACGGTCGACGGCCGGATGCAACTACTAGGACGTGGTGTAATTTTGACCTTGCCAGCGTCCATTCACCGCATCAGCTCGGGAGGGAACTTCGGTGGGGTTCGGCACGGACGGGCTTTCAGCCATGACCCGACCTCTCTGGGTGTTTCCACCCACCTACTTTCCTCCGTCATTGCTTGTGGAGGGCGTATCTTGTTGATAGACTAATTATGCGGCTTCAAGGGAGGATTGTCAAATGTCTTGCGTCAAACGAGACTATATCAATTTAGTCGGCGCGAACAAAGTGCGACGCACTTCAATCAGCGAAATTTTCATACATCACCGACTAAACGGATACAGCCTAGCGCCAAACGCATTACTGACGCCGGCCACCCTTCAGGCCTGCTTGCAGTTGTTTCAATGCCTCCCAATCACCTTTGGCCGCCAGTTTTGCCTGTTCGGGCCAGGTGTCGGGGAAGAAAATGCGTGCTTTGCCCGTGAGGATGGCCTGTAACTCGTTCACCTCGCTGGCCGCAAGCTGCGAGTAGGTGGTGATACCCGCATCCTGTAAAATGCCGGCTATCTTTGGGCCAATGCCTTCGATGCGAGTGAGATCGTCTCCTGAGCCTGTTTCTTTAAGGTCTGGCATTTCTGCTGGTGCAGAGGATTCGAATTCAGATGCAGGCGTGGCCTTGGGGCTGAGAGGCACAGTCGAGGGGCCGGGCCGGTCTGGCACAGAGATCGAAGGCTGGCTTGGGGGCGAGGAAGGTTGTTCTTGTACAGTGTCTTGCTGCTCAGACTCGGGTGATGGTTGCCACCAGATCCACCATAGCAACAATAGCAGGAGAACCACAAGTACAAGCAGAAAATACCACATGAAATTGCCGCTATCACTATTCTGCAAGATCGACAAAGAGGAAATGGAGAAGATGAATGAGGTCATTGTTCGTTCCTTGCCGCGATAGGCTTATCGTTGCCTTAAGCTCACTGGTTTACGGCTAGCGGCGACGCCCGCCTTTTAGGCTCTCTTGCAGTTGTTTCAATGCCTCCCAATCACCTTTGGCCGCCAGTTTTGCCTGTTCGGGCCAGGTGTCGGGGAAAAAGATGCGTATTTTGCCTGTGAGGATGGCACGTAATTCGGGGACGGGGGTATCAGCCAGTTGCGCAAAGGTCTGAATACCGGCTTCGTGCAAAATACTGGATATTTTGGGGCCGATGCCTTCGATGCGTGTGAAATCGTCTGGCTGAACGGGTGCAGCCGGGGTTGTTGCTGCCGATAACTGCTCTTCTTCAGCTTTTTCGGCGGGAGCTTCCGGGCTGGTTTCAGGCGTGGTAACGACCGCCTTGATTTCGCTGGCAGGGACTTCGTCACTGACCTCGGGTTCAGGTGCGGCTACCGCAGATGCAACGGTAGGCGCTTCTGGTTTGGTTTCGATCGACGGTGCCTCAACCTCCGGTGGAGCAGCAACAGGAGGTGCAGCCACTGTTTGGGGTACTGAGAGACCGGCTGGAGTGGAGGGTATTCGTTCCTGTTTCGGTTTTTGCGGTGAGGGCCTCCACCATCGCCGCCATGCTATCACAAGCAAAATAATGACGAATACGAGCAGCAAGAACCACAAAAGTTTGCTCTGCAGCATCGTGCGCAGGATAAAAAGTAGAAAAAGATAATCTAACATGGTGTGGGACTCCTGGATATGAATGGAAGAACGTAATTCACCGGCACCTGTTTTGATAATGTTGAAAAATATTCGTGGCACCCACTCAAGTTTATCGAAGAGATAGGTTGTTTGAATGAAGTGAAGAATCTCTGGGTGGTAAAAATATGATTCTTCATTTTGTCCTGAAGGAGACTGTGTTGGCGTAAGTTGTTTCCAGTCCTGGTGCAGGGGTATTCTTGTGCTACTTGAATCCTTAAAAGGACGGTTCTCAAATCACACATGACTGAAGAAGAGGTGTACCAGCGACAAAAATGCCTAAAGAACCACTTTTTCATCATTATAGACGACAATAGATGAAAATCAAATTAGAGATTAGTGAGGTTGGTGTGGGCAGGCAAGGCGAAAATTTATAAAATCTATGGAGTTTGGCTGCCGGATAATCGCGATAACTGTGTTATAATGGGATGTTACCATCTGTCAGAAACGGCAATGGACGACTGACTATTTACCAAGTAGGATGACTATGTTACGAAATATACTGCAAAAAGTCGTTGGCGACCCTAACGAAAAAGAGCTCAAACGCATTCAGCCTTTGGTCGAGGAAATCAATGCCCTTGAGCCTGAGATACAAAAATTGAGTGACGATGCACTCAGGGCTGAAACCGATCGTTTTCGCGAACGCATCCGTAGCGAAACGGCGCAGTTACGCCAAGAACACGAAGCCTTATTGGCCGAACTTCAGTCCACAACAGACCCTGAAGAGATCGAACGTCTGCAAATGGAAAGCAGGGACGTCGAAAAGGATCTGCTCAAGTTGGAAGGTCAGATTCTGAATGAGCTTTTGCCTCGAGCTTTTGCCGTTGTACGCGAAGCGGCAGTGCGTACATTAGGAATGCGACACTATGATGTGCAGCTTATCGGTGGCATTGTTTTGCATTCCGGCAAAATTGCGGAAATGAAAACGGGTGAAGGTAAAACGCTGGTGGCGACCTTACCGATGTATCTCAATGCCCTTACCGGTCGTGGTGTGCACCTCGTTACTCCCAATGATTATCTATCTAAACACGGTGTGCAATGGATGGGGCCCATCTATCATTTCCTCGGCGTTAGCGCTGCTGTCATTCAGAGTGGGGCGGGCAATCCCGACGAAGCTTCTTTTCTCTACGATCCTGACTTTCCCAGCGAAGATGATCGATATCGTAATTTACGGCCCATTACTCGCCACGAAGCCTATCTCGCCGATATTACCTACGGCACCAACAATGAATTCGGCTTCGATTATTTGCGCGATAATATGGTCGTCGATATTTCGCAAATCAGCCAACGGCCCTTGAACTATGCCATCGTCGACGAGATTGACAATATTCTCATCGACGAAGCACGTACACCACTTATCATATCTGGCCAGGCCCAGGAATCCAGCGAAAACTACCGGCGTTTTGCCCAGCTGGTGCCCCGTCTCCATGCAGAAGAGGACTATACGGTCGATGAAAAAGACCGCGTTGTCACACTTACGGAAGAGGGTCTGTCAAAGATCGAACGCTGGTTGAATATTCCTGAAGGCAAGAGTTTGTACGATCCTGAATATGCGGAACTGGCGCCTTATCTCGACAACGCTTTGCGCGCCTATGTCTTGTTCAAACGAGACAAAGACTATGTGGTGCAGAACGGTGAAGTCATTATTGTCGATGAGTTTACGGGACGGCTGATGTATGGCCGGCGTTATTCCGAAGGTCTTCACCAATCGATTGAGGCTAAGGAAGGGGTGCAGGTTCGCCGCGAAAACCTGACAATGGCGACGATTACCTTCCAGAACTTCTTCCGTATGTACCGGAAATTAGCCGGTATGACCGGTACGGCAGCCACCGAACGGGAAGAATTTCAGCGAATCTACAATCTGGAAGTAGTCGTTATCCCCACCAATGTTCCTATCAAGCGTATCGACCTTCCCGATCAGGTGTACCGCACCCAGCGTTCTAAATTCAACGCTGTGCTTAAAGAAATAGAAGAAGCACATCACCGTGGTCAGCCCTTGCTCGTCGGTACCAGTGCCATCGAGACCTCGGAATACCTGGCGCAATTGCTCAAACGTAGAGGTATTCCTCACAACGTGTTGAACGCTAAAAATCACGAACGAGAAGCTGTGATCATTGCTCAGGCCGGGCGCCCGGGCGCAGTAACGATTGCGACCAACATGGCCGGCCGTGGTGTCGACATCCTTTTAGGTGGTAATGCTGAAAATCTTGCTCGCGATGAATTGCGTAAGAATGGCTATGAACTCAATGCGATCAGTGAACACGATTGGAATACGGCAATTGATTTGCTGCGGGCGGGCCAAGACCCGAGCACTCAGATCAAGGAACCGTGGGTAGAAATTCTGGCAAAAAACTGGCGCATCGCCCAGGAAGATGCAAAGAAGGTGCGCGAGCTGGGTGGTCTTTATGTCATCGGTACCGAACGTCATGAGGCACGACGTATCGATAATCAGTTGCGTGGTCGTGCCGGCCGTCAAGGTGATCCCGGTGTCTCTCGCTTTTTCGTCTCTCTCGAAGATGATCTGATGCGTCGTTTTGGTGGCGCTTCCATTTCCGGCTTGATGGAGCGACTGGGCGTCGAAGATGACACACCGATCCAGGCCAATGTCGTGAGCAAGGCTATCGAACAATCACAAACACGGGTCGAAGGCTACAACTTCGACATGCGTAAACACGTTCTCGAATATGATGATGTTGTCAACAAGCAACGTGAGATCATCTATGATCAGCGCCGGCGCATCCTGACCGAGCCTACGCTCAAGCATCAGATTCTGCGCATGGTTCACGATTACCTTCGACGCCTGGTGGAGAGCTTCTGCGAGGGCTATCAGGAAGATTGGGATCTCGAAGGGTTGTATAACGCCGTACGGCGTGTCATGCCTCTCCCTTTGACGGAGGTACCGCGCTTGTGGCAGGGTATGAGCCAGGAAGAATTGAGTGATCACCTGGCCGAACTCGCCGATGAGGCCTATGAAGAGAAGGAAAAACGGTTGGGATCAGAGGATATGCGGCGTCTGGAACGCTTGCTTATGTTACAAGTGGTGGATCGTCGTTGGGTGCGCCATTTGACAGATCTCGATATCTTGCGCGAAGGTATTGGCCTGCAGGCTGTAGCGCAACAAGACCCCTTGGTTGCCTACAAACGTGAAGCCTTTGCCATGTTCAGCGAGCTGTTGCAAAGTATCGAAGAGGATATTGTCACTCGCGTTTATCATGTCGATTTCGCCGAACCTGTACGCCGTCAAGCCGTGCGTGCCGTCCATGCCAGTGCCGGTGGCGATGGAGGCCGCCCTGCTCCCCAACGCCGTGCTGGCCCCCGCCTTGGTCGCAATGATCCCTGCTGGTGTGGCAGTGGTAAAAAATACAAAGATTGCCATCTCAAGTTGGACCGGGCTGGCGGTGGAGGCGGAGGGGGCAATGGCCGCCAGGCTCAGGCAACCGCGCCCCAAAAACAATCGGCTTCCCGCCCACAATCACAGCGATCCCGGCGCCGAAAAGGCAAGAAGCGCCGTAAATAATACTCTTCTCTCTACTCAGTTCCCATGTGAGGTGAATTGTCCTGAACGCTTTAGAACTATCTCATACCATTATTGATATTTTAGATGACAAAATGGCTGAAAATATCCTTTTGCTGGACATCAGCAAAGCAGGATCGCCATTTGCCGACTATTTCGTTATTGCCACGGCCAGTAGTGATCGCCAGAGTCAGGCCCTGGTCGATGCCATGCAGGACGAGCTGCGTCCTCAGAAAATTCGCCCCTTACACATCGAGGGCGAGCGTGATTCTGGCTGGCAGCTAATCGATTATGGCAATGTCATTGTTCATATCTTCTCGCCCGAGCAGCGCGCCTTTTATCGTCTCGAAGACCTGTGGCATGAAGCCCAGGTTGTTGTGCGCATGCAATAAACCCCTACGCTTGGGGTAAGTTTAATGTCCGCGACCACGCCTGCCACCATTGTGGCAGGGTGGTTTCGCTGGGGCCCAGTACCACCTCTTGGGCAAAAGAGCTTAGCGCCGTACGTTCCGTATTGAATTCGATGAGCTTACCGCCGTTTTGCACTGTCAGTAGCGGTAGTTGTGCGGCTGGATACACATTGGCCGAAGTGCCCACCACTAAGGCGAGATGTGCTCGCGTAAATGCCTGCTGGGCATGGCTTAAGTTCATGCTATCGAGGGCCTCACCAAACCAGACGACGTCCGGTCGCATGATTGCTCCACAGCGAGGACACTTGGGAGGGAGCGGCACCAGGGGCACTTGCCGATTCTCCTCGGCGTAGGTACATTGCGTACAACGGATATGCCAAATGTCGCCATGCAAATAGATCACCCGCCGGCTTCCGGCCAGGGCGTGGAGCCCATCGATATTTTGTGTGACGAGGGTAAATTCGGGGAGGACGGTTTCCATTTGGGCAAGAGTGATGTGGGCGGGATTGGGCTGGCTCTCCTCCATAAGTTGTCGGCGCCAGTCATAGAATTCCCACACCAGGCGAGGGTTGCGGGCAAATGCCTGGGGTGTGGCTAATTCCTGGGGATTGTATTGGCTCCAGAGGCCAGTCTGGGCCTCGCGAAAGGTGGGAATTCCACTAGCGGCGGAAATACCTGCACCCGTCAAGACAACAACTCGGGGTATTTTCATGGTCAATGCCAGGGAGTGAAACAATAAGGGGTGAGCAGCTTGGCACGCGTTGCTGGCTCAGATTTGGAATCAAAAGCGAGATTTGATATAACGAGGTCATGTTAAGCCCATCAGTATTCAAAACACAAGTAGCACGACTAGCGGATAGTGTCTTTACGCCGCCAGCCTTATTATGAAACGTCGTTACCAACAACGCAGTAGCACCTGTGGTTCACTTGCCTTGATGAGCCTTCTCTTAATCATCGTCCTCATCCAGTGGACTGTAAGTCGACGCACCGCGCCCACCCTTATCCCTCCCACACCCACGGCGACCCCCACTTTTATCAGTCGTGAGGCCATAGCCGTCTTACCGACCAATACGCCTTACATCAGTTTCCCCGATCTTCCCACCTTCACGCCCACACCGACGCTTTCCCCCACCCCCACGCTAACACCAACCCCCATTCCCACGGCTACCTTTACGCCCACGCCTGAACCCACATTGCAGGCAACTGTGGCCGTCTCCTTGATCTATCTGCGCAGTGGTCCCGATGCTGCCTACCCAGAGAAAGTCATTTTGGGTGAAGGCGAAGAATTGACGATCATTGGACGTAATACCGCTGGTGATTGGTTTCAGGTACGGCTTATCAACGGTATGGAAGGATGGGTATTTGCAGATTTAGTGTCCCCTGTTTTTGGCGCCGAAATTCTCCCTATTCGCACGCCGCCACCTTTGCCATGAACACCGTTGCACACCAGGGACATGCGGAGGGTGGTAAATAAATGAAAACCTGGCAACACCTATTTCTAATGGGCTTAGGGGCAGGAGGAGGATTGTTGGCCTATGCCTGGGGCGGAGAACGCCCTCGCATGCAGCTGCAACACTACCGGCTAACCCTTTCTGCTTCTCAGGGGGCTGGCCTGCAGATTTTGCATCTGTCGGATCAACATCTGGCCGGGGAGAATTGGGTGCAGCAAAAGCGGCTCAAACGTCTGCACACCCTCCTTTCGCAGCTATCTCCCGACATCATCCTCTTCACAGGCGACTTTCTCCATAATGGCGCCGGGCTGGCAGCCCTAGAACAGCTCTTACAAATGCTTCCAAACGCGCCATTGGGCCGATACGCCGTGCTAGGCAACCATGATTATGCCGAATATTCCTATCGTGTCTTTTTTGGTGAGGCCTGGGAGAATATCAAAGCAGCACGGGCGCCGCAGCAGCGCTTTCTTACGACCCGCAGCGAGATCCAGAAACTGACGCGATTGGCCTGGCAAATCTGGCGCAACGAACGTCTGCGCTTTGCCGCTATCCCCAATCCCACAGCCGAATTACGGGCCTTGCTGGAACGGTACGATGTCAGTGTCTTGCACAACAGGGCCGTAGCCGTGAAAGATACCTCTCTCTGGCTGGCCGGTGTCGATGACTGGGTCGAGGGGCAACCCGACCTGGACGCAGCTCTGGCTACAGTCCCAGCCGAGGCGGAAATCTGGTTATTGGCTCATAATCCGGACCAGGCTTATGAAGTGACAGACCCTCGTGTGACCTTGGTTTTTGCCGGACACACGCATGGGGGACAGGTTATGTTGCCTGGGATTGGGGCCGTGCATACGCAGGGAACACGGCTGGGACGACAACAGCCGGCCGGTGTATTCTCGGATCTGCCCGGTGGCGGTACCTTGGTTGTCTCGCGCGGCATGGGAGAATCAACCCCCTTGCGTTTTCGCTGTCCTCCTGAGGTCGTATTGATTGATCTGCTTTCGGAGGGTTCGGCAGAGTGAAAGTGTTTTGCATTCTCTTGGGGTGCATATTACAATAGGGGCCCGTGTGACAATAGGAGCATACGGTGACGATTTCTTTATTCTTTTTTCTCTTTCAAAGATGAGGAGGTACGAGACAATGATTCGTCGACGAGCCATTTGGGCGTCTATTGCACTCTTGCTGCTTGCGGTAATGTTGGTGGGGTGTGTTCCGCCGACAGCGCAAGAGACCAGCGGTGAGCTCAACTTGCTTTGTACACCGCAGGTCGAGTGGTGTGAAGGCATGAAAGCGGAGTTTGAAAAGACGCATCCCAACATCACCGTAAATTTCGTGCGTATGTCGAGTGGTGAAAGCTTGACACGCCTGCGCAATGAGCGGGACAATCCCCAGTTTGATATCTGGTGGGGCGGCCCTATCGACAGCTTTGTTGCCGCGAAACAGGAAGGTCTTCTGGAGAAATACGAAACTCCTGGACAAGATTTGATCAAGGATAAAGCCTTGATGTTAGACCCAGATCGTTATTGGGTCGGCATTTATGTTGGTTCTTTGGGCTTTGCCACCAACAAAGATTGGCTGGCTGCACATCCCGATGCTCAACCACCGCGTTCATGGGATGATCTTCTCAAGCCCGAATTCAAAGGCCAACTCATGGTTGCCCACCCCTCCAGCTCGGGCACATCCTACACCGCCTTGTGCACGATCTTACAGGTCAAGGGTGAAGACAAAGGCTGGGAATTCCTGAAGAAGTATGCGAAACAGGTCAACCAGTTTACCAAGAGCGGCGCTGCTCCGGCTCGCTTTGTCGGCCAAGGTGAAGCTGCCGTGGGCATTGTGTTCTCGCATGATATTGTTGCCCAAATCGAAGATGGTATGCCTCTGGAACTGACCTTCCCCGAGGAAGGCACCGGTTACGAAATCGGTGGTATGGGCATCATCAAGGGCGCCAAGAACCTCTCCGCCGCCAAAGCCTGGTATGATTGGGCACTCTTACCGAGCACGCAGGAATTGGGCCCCAAATACCATGCCTATCAGGCCCCCACGGTCGAAGGTGCCAAAGCCTCTCGCCCCGAACTGCTGAAAGTGAAGCTCATCGACTATGATTTCGAATGGTGTGGCAGCCATAAGAAAGAATTCGTCGATCGCTTTACCAATGAAATCGCCGGTGCGGAAAACTTGAAGAAGTAAGACACACCATTCTCAGGGACGAGGACAGATTAACTTCTGTCCTCGTCTTCCTTTCTGAAAAGCCGGCGCCCATCGCGCCTCATTTGTTCGAGCCAGAAATGCGATGAAAGCAAGTCGATGGCAACCGCTCGTCAGGCGGTACCGTGAGTTCCAGCAAATCGGTCGGGATCCAGTTTTGATGGTGGGACTGCTGATCAGCAGTTCTTTTGTCTTTTTGTTTGTGGTGTGGCCCCTTTTACGGGTTGTACGGGACGGTTTTTTTGATTTCAATACAGGTGCCTTTTCCCTAGAATATTTTGATCGCTACATCGATCCCTATTTTGCCCGACATAGTTGGACGACTTTACGGGATACGATGGTGATGGGTGTTGCTGCCGCGACAGGCGGTACTTTGTTGGGATTTATCTTCGCCTACACCCTCGTACGTTGTAATTACCCCTTTTCGCGTGCAGTGCATGCCTTTTCTCTCATTCCCACCATCTCTCCTCCCTTTGCCATTGCCATGGCTGTGATTCTGCTGTTCGGGCGGGCGGGTTTGGTCACCCGTGATTGGCTGGGAATGACGTTCGAGTACGGAACGAATGATATCTATGGGCTCGACGGACTGGTTTTTGTTCAGGTGATCACCTTTTTCCCTGTTGCCTATTTGATCATGCGGGCCATGCTCGAACGCCTGGATCCAGCCATGGAAGAAGCGGCACAAAGTCTGGGAGCCAGTAAGCTACGTATTTTCCGTACGGTAACCGTACCCTTGTTGGTGCCGGGGATTGCCGGCTCATTTCTGCTTCTGTTCGTGGAATCGCTGGCAGACTTGGGTAATCCCTTGTTGCTTACAGGGACGCGGAACGTGCTTTCCACAGAGATATTTTTGGCCGTGAACGGTGAATACAACCAGCAGAAAGCGGCAGCACTCTCCTTCGTGCTCCTCATTCCCACCCTCACTGTTTTCATGCTTCAGCGTTATTGGGTGAGCCGGCGTTCCTACATTTCTGTAACCGGCAAGCCCACGGGGGGACAATTGCAAGTACGTGAGTGGTATATCCGCTGGCCATTTATGCTTGTTACCACCGCTGCTCTGATTTTAATTGCGGCCCTCTACTTCTCTATTGCTTTTGGTTCGATCACGCGTTTATGGGGGGTTGATTACTCACTATCTCTGAGTAACTACAAAATTGCTTTCTCTCGCGGTATCGAAGCAATTCTCGACACCACCTTTCTTTCCGCAGTTGCCACGCCTATCGCGGGAATTTTGGGGATGATCATTGCTTTTTTGGTGGTGCGTCGAGAGTTTTCGGGTAAGGAGACCCTCGATTTCGTCTCCAACCTTGGCGCTGCTGTTCCCGGTACCATTCTCGGTATTGGTTTCATCATTGCTTTCATCGGCGTTCCTTGGCCAGCTTTGTTTCTTATTTTTAGCGTCTTTTTGCTGTATTTGCTCAGTAAAATGGAGGGAACGCGAAAGGATAAGTTGTTAGTAGCAGCGATAGGCGTTGTTGTTGGGGGAGCACTGGCTTATTATGCTCCCCTTCTTGGCAGCAGTTGGATGATCGCCATTGTGGCTTTGGGGCTGACTTTTCTGCTCTGGTTGCTGGGGCGCTGGAGTGCACTCCCTGATCAGCGCAGATTAGTCTCCATCCTTTTGCTGTTTCCCATGATTGGCTTACTTTTGTTCGCGATAGGCCCCTACCCCACCTCCTGGCTTGGGATGTGGGGCAGATCGATGGGCGGAAATGCAGCCAAGGTATTGACCAGTTTGGCTGATTGGGTCGATGTTTTTACGCAGATACCGCTACCGGCTCATGGTTTATTGCTTCTTGCTATCGGCGGCTTTGTTCTTGGTAACATCCAACCGCAGCGCCAGCGCTTTTTCACGACCGTTTTACTGGCAATTGGCGCCCTCCTCATCTTTACCAACAAGCCACTGGCTC
>JAADFV010000435.1 GCA_013152695.1 Chloroflexota bacterium
GTTTTCAGAGTCGCATCTGTATGGACGCGTCCGCAGCACGAACAATTTCCTCCCATTGTCGCTTGAATGATGCTTTTGGCTTTTTCTGCGACGATTTTTGCTCTCAACTTCGCCTTAGGCTGCGAACTCGGCATACTTCTCTACGTGGAACGTGATCCTGTTGCTCTGTCCGTTCCTCATGCTTCACATATTTGGAACTGCTGGATGTGTCCTCCTCAACTTGTCTATTTCATTCCTTTATAGTACCATTTTTTAACCCCGATTCGTTCAACAAGAGAGTGTAACATTGCTTCTCCAAGAAATTATTACTATTATTCGCCGTTGGTTCTGGTTACTTGTGCTGGGTGCGCTCGTTGGCGCGCTGCTAAGTTACGGATCGGCTCTACGCAGTACAGCGATTTATGAAACGACTGCTGGTGTCGTAGTCGTGCAACAAGGGGTCAAAATAAATCTCGATCCCCGGTTTGTCGCTACTACGGGCGAAGGCGGTCTATTCAACGTGCAGGGTGACGGCCTTTCGACTCTTGCCTTACTGGTCACCAACGATGCCATCGCCGAACAGGTGTACGCCGACTTAAACGGCGATCTATCGCAGTTAGTACAACAGGGCACCCAGCTCACGGGGATGGTGTCTGGTGACATTCAAAAGGGTATGATTCAAATCAAAGCCAGGTCCTCCAACCCCCAGTTGAGCCAAAAGCTGGCAAATGCCTGGGCCGTTCACTACGCAGATTATGTGAATCGTATCTATGCCGGTAAGCTTGTGGCCACTGGGCTTACCGAGCAAATTCAAAATGCCAAAACCAGATATGAAGAAGCCGAGGTCGCACTGGCCGCCTTTATCCGTACCGATGAATCCCAAAAGCTGAAAAGCATCATCACTGATAGACAAGCCATCCTCGATCGTATGCTATTTTTGCGCCAAGAGGAGCTGGCCGGTAAACTGGAAACACTCATGCGACCGCAGAACCCGAACGGAGGAGTTGCTGAACAACGCTCTGATTTTGCAAGGACTGCTAAAGGCTGGTAGTTCATTACCGACGAATGCCGCAAACTCCCTGGCTTTGCTGTATCTACAATACGGATTTGTGAACGGTAGTGAGATAAGCGACGGTATTCTCAACGACAGTGGAAAGAGCGACCAGACGGCGAGCACAGACACATCTATAATCGCCGTCCTGCCACGGCAAGGCAGCGAGCTTCAGTTCAATTTTACGCCGCAGCGGCTGGAGGATATTGCCAGCACACCAGAACAACTGCAAGGCGACCTGACCCAATTGGTCGCTGCCTTAAAGAAGCAGCTTACAGCCTATGATGCTGAGATTGATGACTTGAGTCAAAATACTGTTGCTGCAAGCAGGGTAGAAACCGATCCTTACATGCAAAGCCTTTTCAAAGGGATTGCAGACTTTCAGGCCCAGATTGAAACGCTACAAGCGCGGAAACAAGAGTTGACTCAGCAACGCGACCTTTTTTGGGAAAGCTATACCTTGCTTACCAAAGGCTCGGAAGAAACAACGCTGTCGTCCGCCGCCGCTGATACCCTGGTACGTTTTGCCATTCCCGCCCCTCTACCCAATCGTCCCCTCAAAAGCGCTTCACCTCAAAGCGCTATCTTGGGGGCATTCACAGGTCTGATCCTGGCCTTGGCCTTGGTGTTTGGATATGAGTTACTCGACGACAAGGTGAGAAACCGGGATGACATTGAACAGGTTGTGGAGTTGCCCGTGTTGGCCTTGGCCCCGCAAGACCCTGCACAGCACCACCAACAAGTCGTTGCCTTGGCGTATCCCGAGGCACCCCTGGCCGACGCTATGCGGATGTTGCGCACCACCTTGACTTCACTGACAGATGAGCAGAAATCCATACTCATTACAAGTCGGCAGCAAAGGGATGGCAGGAGCACTGTTGCGGCTAATCTGGCCGTGGTCACGGCCTTGAGTGGGCGCAGCGTGCTCTTGATTGATGCGAATCTCCGTTCGCCTCACCTGCACGAACTCTTCGGTGTGAGCAATACCACAGGCCTGACGGACCTCTTACAGAATCCTGCCTGGGATGTGGGCAGCATTGTCCAGGAGACGGGGACACCTGGCTTGCAGCTTTTGCCTGCCGGTGCTCGCAACGCCCTGGCGGTTGACCTGCTGGCCTCGGAGCGAATGGGGGCTATCCTGACGGAAGCATCGGGACATGCTGACTTCATCATCATCGACAGCGCCGCGCTTACACCTATCACCGATTCCCTGTCCCTGGCTAGAGCGGCAGATGTGACGTTACTGGTGGCCAGGGTTGGGACGACTAGGATCATGGAAGTCCAGCGACTCCGCGAGCTTGTTGAAGGTGTTGGTGGGAACATTCATGGTGTCGTGCTCAACCGGGTGCCTCTCCCTGGCGGATTCCTCAACCCCATCGTTCGTATCCTTCAGGCCAGAGATGCATGAGGAGGTGCCTACCTCTCCATCCTATGTCGGCCGGCATCTTGTCCGCTCACATCTTGGACAATAATCCGGCACGCCTTACAGGGCTTCCGGTCGAGACGTTTCTGGCGATCTTTGCCTTTACGTATCCTGCCTTGGGAAAGTGAACGACATCCGGTAATCTGTCACCGGCGCCCGCTCCTCCAACACCTCTCTTGGTCTACTCATTGCGCCTCTCTGTAACCCGTGCTTTCGTTTCCATGCACACAATTCTCACTCACCAAGCCTTCGTCGGCCCCAGCGAGCCGGGCGACACACGCTATTTCGAATTGTCCCGCCACGGTGTGGCGCACGGTCATCGTTTTACAGTCGTAGCTAGCCCTGTCAGCTACCTCACAGACTAGCCGCACTGACGTGGCGCAGAAACGCCTTTTCGAAAGCGTCAAAGTCATCCATGCCGCACCCTCCCGTTTGCACCGCAGTTTTTCCTAGCGTATCATCGTGTTTGCCATTTTTATGGCATCCTCCATTCTGATCGCGCTGCGCATGGCGGACGTGGATGGTCGTGGGCACCTCGCCCTCCATGTTTCGCACAACCTATCCTAACAAAGTTTTCGACTATATGGCCGCCGGGCG
>JAADFV010000436.1 GCA_013152695.1 Chloroflexota bacterium
GAGTGGGGGTAAGCTCGTCTTTTTTAGCGACAGCTTATAAAAACTACGTTTTAGCCGCATAAAAGGTGAGGGCGCGCTAAACCAGCCGGTGGCGCGGGGCTCTTCAGGCCTCCGGTTTGAGGACGGCAAAGACGCCAAAAGTTTTTTTCCTCTTTGCCTCTCCGCGTCTTTGCTTCAAATTCTTCTTGGTTCCGGCTTGTCCGGATTAAGACAGTTCGATTTCGATACCGCCTACGATACCGGCCACGATGTTGTAGAAAAAGGCCTCGATGGCAAAGCCAATGCCGCCCAAGACAGCGTAGACGACGATGCCAACCAGGTAGAGAAGGATGCTCGTACCGGCACCCATCCCAAATGCGCCCATGCCACCCTGATCACCCATGATGGCACCGATCAAGCTGGCGCCGAACAGGCCGGGTAAAAGAAAGAAGAAAAAGCCGAAAATGAGGAAAAGAAGGCCGCAAAGGACGGCCCCCACCTTGAAAGCAGAACTGATGGTGATACGGCGAATAGTTTGCATGAACAAGCTCCTTAGAAGAGAAAGGTGGATGGGTGGCAAAAGAGAGAAAAAAAGGAAATTGGGACAATAGTACGTTGTATCACTCACCACAAGGACACGCTAATTAAAAAACGCGTCATTTTCTAGGCAAAGAGACCGGAAAAAGCCTCACGATATTTCATTATGAACACCCGGGAAGAACTGGGAATAGTAGCCTTTTGGCAGAATTTTCCCTTGAAAAAAGTTATTCTATGAAAGATTTTAGCGCAGCTTTGCGGATGATGCAAACAGAAGAAAAGCGAAGAGGCTATATTCGTTTAGGCGGTGGTGCATAAAAATCCGCTGATTACAGTGCGTCACGCCTACCGAGATGCGACGCACTTGGTCCGCGCCGACTAAATTGCGACAGTGTCAAAAGCGAAACGGCGTGCAATGAAGAAATCCTCATAAATATCAGACTAAAATGAGGAAAATACACGATTTCTACACGGTCAGCGGGTACAATAACAGAAACGAAGCACCGCGCCCCTCGAGGAGGAAACGATGCCGTATCAAGCCTACCTTCTGCGCCTGTGGTCCAGTCCCCAAAAGGATACAGAGCAATGGCATGCTTCTCTTGAAAATGTGCATACCCATGAACGAGTTGTGTTCGTCGATTTGGAGGGTTTATTCACCTTTTTAAGTGACCAAACGAACAACAGGAAAGGCGATGATCCTTCAGATTCCTCCCATTCGCCCAATGAGGAATCCATCCAATGAAATACCGCTTCCGTCTTTTGCTCCTTTTCCTGCTTGCAGTCTCGCTGTTAGGGGGTATATTTGCTTTGAGCCTGAGTTCTGCCGTACAGGCAGGAAGCGAGCCCGCGCCCCTTCCCCCTGAAAAAGCTTTGCACCGTGCCTGGCAGCGGGTACAAAAAATAGGCGTGTATGATTTCAGCTCTGCCATCGTCCAAACCACGCGTCTCGCCCCTGCGGTGGCTAATGTAGGACGCACCAGTCGTGAGAATGAGCTTTTCCTGCAAGGTACCTTGAATCAGCCAGCTCACACCATGGAGCTGACTCTGTGGCAGGATAGCGGCAGCGTGGCTACGGGCCGGGATGGCATCAGCATCCGCATCGAAGATGGCAAGGCGTATGGTCGCGCCCAGGACGGTGATTGGCAGGAGATCGAGGATTTTTCCAATGCCTTCGCGCCCGCTGGCGATCCTCTTGCCTTTCTCACCGCCGTCAAAAACGTGCAAAAGCAAAGTGCGGGTGACAGCGCCGTGCGTTATTCCTTCGAGATCGATGGTCCCACATTCGCCCGGCACATGCGCGATCAATTGCAGGAACAACTGCGACGCAAAGGCGAGCTTCCTGCAGGCTTGACCCTGGACACCTCCCGAGAATATCTGGAAATGATCAGCTCGGGTGAGATTTGGCTGGATAGAGATGGTTTACCCCTACGCCTGCGCCTGCACATGGCCTTCCCTCCACAACCCAACGGTGAACGCATCGAGGCAAAGATTACCACCGACTTTAGCTTTGAGAATGCGGATTTCAGACTGGCTCAAACGTCCTCCTCCAGTTCCAAACTCCTTTCTCTTCTCGAAAATCTGAAAACTCAGTTTCTAAAGCCACAATTTCTTTCCGGTTTCGCCATAATCCTGCTCATCCTTGGCCTGACCATTCTGATCATTACCCGCCGGCGGGCGCGACCGCTTTACGTCACTGTCGTAATTGCCGTTATTGCCAGTATGGTCGTAGTGCCGTTGTTGCAAAGCCAGCAGGTAGTTGCATTCTCTCAGCGTCAGGCCCAAAAGCTTGCCGCACAAGAAGCACAACAACAAGAGCAGGAGGATGCCCAACAGGTGCGAGAGACGCTCCTCAGCTCCGATTGGGATCCACATCGAAACCCGATGGCCAGCCCCGGTGAACAAAATATCGGGGATGGGGAGGTGCTCTCGAAAGGAGAGTACGACGCCTTCAGGCTGGATGTGCCATCTCGCCAGCATCTGACGGCCAGCAGCAACACCGATGAAGAAACCAAAGATTCGGATGGAGATGGTCTTTCCGACGCTCTGGAGCAAGCCTTGGGCCTGAGAAAACACAGGGCCGACAGCGATGGTGATGGCTTGCAGGATGGGGTGGAAGCCCTGCGCCTGGGGACCAATCCCAGTCTGGCTGACAGCGATGGCGATGGCATTTCCGATAAAATTGAGGTGCAAGGCTACGAAGATGACGATGGGCGGCATTGGTACCTCGATCCCAACAACGCGGACAGCAACAACGATGGGGAACTCGATACAGTGGAATGCCCTGCTTTGGTCAATATGGTCAAAGGCAAACCTAAGATCGATGTCTCGGGCAAACAGTGCCAGGATAGCGACGGCGACCGCATTCCCGACATCTTTGATCGCGACAATGACAACGACGGTGTCTCCGATCGCGTGGACCTGAACGCCTATCAGAGTGCGGGAGCCAATGGTCTCGTCAGTGACGCCAGCAACATCACCCCATTCTCCGCCGACAACCCCTTCAAGTTCAAACTGAGCAATACCCAGGCAGATGAGCCCATTTTCGTGGATTTACAGCTACGCCCGGTAGTTACCAGCCATCTGACCTACATCCGTAACGTCCTCGATTGGCCCGACGGCGACGACGACGGCCAGATCCAGCACGTCAAAGGCACCACTTTCGCCGATCATCTTTCCGTTCAGGAGCAAGAGAACGATCCCTCTGCTGCCAATGGCGACCTGCGTCTCATTCCCATGCTTGAGATCGAGATGAGTGGCAACCAGATCCCCCTGCCGCTGACGGACCCAACCACGGATGTGATATTGGATGGCGCCTTTGCCGCCAAAGTGCATCTCCAACCCGCCGGTGATATCGATAATACCCTGCTCACGTTTGATCTCGAATCACCTGGCACCTACACCGCTTTCATTCACGAGGGGACCTGTCGCCAGCCAGGCGCACAACTGCAACAGTTCGCCAACATCACTGACAACAGCCAGCGCCTCTTCACGCAACTGGCCGTAGTCGACCTGGCTGATGGCGCCCATGCTCTCACCCTGAAAAAGGGCAAGGGCTCCAATGAAGTATGTGCCACCATCAGCAATGTTGTCAACGGGCCTTATGACTACCAAATGATCGATCAGGGCCCGTTGCAACCGTACAGCATCATGGTTCGGGAGAAGAACAAAGCGGGGACGCTTCTGGCCTACGTGCCTCTGAACATTGAAACGAATGAAGCCGGCGGAGGCCGGGCCGCCTTCCAGGCCCGCATGCTCTACAGTACCGGTTTAGGGAGGCTTTGGGCCCAGCCGCAGCAAATGCGGGTGGTGTGGATGGTGCAGATGCTGACCGACAGTTGTGATGATAGCGGCTTCGATGCCCATTGGCAGAATCTCGTCATCTCCAATCCAGAATGGAGTGAGGATGAAGGCAAACGAAGTGATGAACTGCATGACTGGTGTGCTCAAACCGAGCATCGCACCGCCGATGTAATGCGTATTGTGCACACGTATGACGAAGAATGGTACCTGACAGGGCTCTCGGTACGGGAGGATCATGGCCTGGATGTTGCCGTCGCCTACGAAAACGCAGCTTCCTCAAACGGCGATGTTGCTCACAGCGAGAATTTATGGGCGCTTTCTCAAGGATTAGCCACCTCGTTTATTGCGGGGCGTGATAGCGACAAGAACAGCCAGCGAGACATCACAATCTTTGCCACCGACCCCGATGGCACGCCCTGGGGCGATACCACTATCAAGGGACGTTTCGACGCGGCCAGTAACGGAGGCACGACTTCATTGGTACGGTGGGATATCCCCAAGAATGCGTTGCGAGTAGAAGATTTCCGTTACGAACAGCAGGATTTCATCTCGCATATCGCCATGACCGAGACCAAACGCATTCTCAACAACCACTTCGCCCACGATCAAACGCCCACCCTGCTCTTCGCCCGAGAAGAACATTTTCGTAGCGCCGGCCTTGGAGACGCCAATCTGAAGAACAGCGTCTTCAAGGTGAATATGCAAAGAAAGAAGCTCACAACGGTGGCCTCGATGAACTGGGCTCCTTATCGCTTTCGCGATGGCCAGTGGGAGGCATATCCCCCCCAGGATTACTGGGATCAATTGGAGGTAACCTTCCGCGATATCTTCGAACAAGCCTTTCCCGAGGATGCGGATTATGTCACTTTGGGCAAGGCGGTCGTGGCCCGTTCCTATTACGTCTCCCTGCTGCAGGGTATGGCGAATCAGGTGCAACAAAACCTACGGGTGCAATGGACACCCGATCCCGAAGGGATAAATTCCGATGCCGATGTGGTCAGTGGCATCATATCCACCACCAGCGGTTATATCAAACGCATTTATTCCGTTGTGTCTGATATCGCGGAGACCGCGATCAAATACCACGGCTGGGAAGTCACCGTGCTGCTGGATATGAAACGCTACAATATAAACAATATGGAGGTCATATGGGATTACCATGATTTCTGGGCCTCTATGGGCAAGGGGGTCAAAGACTTCTTTGCCACGCCCTGGACGACCGTGGCCAGTAAAGGTATGGTTGCCAAGGTGGGTGTGGGTATTGCCGCCTTTGGCGCCTTAGCTGCCGTGGGGATCACCATCTACGCCGCCACGCAAAAAGGCACCGGCCTAGAGATAGCCGCCACCGTCTTGACGGGTCTGACATTGCTCGCCTCGATTCAGGGCATGATCGCAACCGTGGCATCAGTGATGAAGGCAGTAGAGAAAGCGGGATCCATGATGGCAGCCATCTCCAAAGGACTCTCCGAGTCGGGCAAAGAGATCAGCAAAGCCTTTAAGGGGGCGGCTGTCGTGGGACTGATCATCAGTGTTGCCGTCACCTGGGGCGTGTTTATCACCCAAATGGCCTTGACGCACACAGCCTTCTTTAGCATGGCCTTCAATAGCGCCCTGGCTGGAGCCATTGCTGGCACCATCACCGCCGTCATTCTCTTTGTCATTGCAGCCATTCCCATTGTAGGACAAATATTCGTCGCCGTCGTCGGCCTCATCGATTCGATCATAGCGCTCATTTGCAACGCGTTCCTATCTGAGGAGCAGCGCAATAGCACGGCAGGACAATGGTCCTGTGGCGGCATCAGTGGTGCTGTCACCAAAGTCATCCAGTGGACAATTTACAGCGGTACGACTATGGTGGTCATGGAACCAGAAGACTACGACCGCCTGCAATTCTACAACTTCGACACCCGTCTGCAAACGCCGGCAAAGGGCATCGCCGTAGACAGCGTCATGCAATTCAGTATCGGCGTCACGAACACCATCAAGCGCACTAAAATCCCCATTGACTGGAAGGCCGCCTCATACGGCTACCAATATAATGATAAGCGGGTGAAAAGTTCGACTTTTGACTATCGTTGGCAAACCACAGAGACCGATTTCCACGATGACCTCTCGCGCGGGGTGATGTCCAATCAGTGGCTGGTGAGCGACGTGGGAAAACACGCGTTTTACATCGACAAAACCGTGGATAGTGACGGCGTCCCCTTCACCGAAGCCGGTATCAATGTCCCTGTCGGCATCTTTCTCTCAGAGGGATACGCTGTTCCTGCACAGGAATGTTGGGCCGTACCCATTCCTGGCGTGCTGCCGATGGGGGTTCCCAATTACTCTCTGGCGCCGGTTTGTTACATTCGCACCAACCGCACCACCATGCACATGGATTTTGGTAAAAATGTGAAGTTCGACATCTTCCCCGCTACACTGGATGGCTTCTACAGCCTCAAAACCCGAGGAGATGGTTTTGCCCTGGCCTGGGATGAAAGTGGCGCACGCTCTTTCCCTCGCCTGCAAGATGCAGATGGCGATGGCCTGCTGCGGGGTGCAGACCCCAACGACAGCTTGTGGGATAGCGATAATGATGGTCTGGGGGATCGCTATGAAATACAATATGGCAGCAACCCCCAAAGTCGGGATAGTGATGATGATGGCCTGGGAGATTACGAAGAATTGCTGGCCAGAACCAATCCCCTGAAAGTTGACACCGATGGCGATGGCCTCCTCGATAGCGAGGAAGTCTATCACCAGGATGTGTTTGATCAGGATGGAGATGGGGATTACGAAGAATGGATCGGAGGTTGGGAATTCGTCTATGCCTTGACTTCCGATAAAGAAGCACTGACCACTTGGGTCTTGCCCGATCCCTCGAAGACGGATGGTGATGGGGACACCTTGATTGATTCCAAAGAAAAGGCATTTGGCTTCAATCCGAACTGGAAATCCAGCCCCAGTGTGCTAACGCTGAACTCGCAGGTGAATGAGATCTTGCCCGGTGATGTGCTCACCCCCACCGATGGCTACGTCGCCCCAGGCGATACCTTGTATTATTCGGCGACGGTCAAAAACGAATTGCTCAACCGCTGGGCGCAAGGCCTGCTGCGTACTAACTTCCCGCCGGCGCTGGACAACAACACTCTCCAACCTCGACATTTCATTTTGTACCCCATGGAAGAGCAAACCCTCGCTGGCACCACGAGTGTGGCGCCGACTGCCGCCTCGGGGGTTTACAGCCTGACCCAGACTGTGGGTGCACTCATCACCGATTGGAGTGAGCTGGCTGGTGGAGCACAAATGTGGCTGCCCTTCGAAGATGACACAGATGCAACCACCTTTGCCGACCGTTCTGGCCACGGCTATGACGGTACCTGTCATGGCAGCCAATGCACCCCCATAAAAAATGATGGCGTCTATGGCGGCGCTCTGCAATTGACGCAGGATTGGGTGCAATCCGATCTCAAGGTTTCGAACAAGCACTATGGCGTATCCATGTGGTTCAAAACCACAGAAAGCAACGGCGGCCTTTTTTCTGGGCCCGATGCCAATGCCGTGCAGGTCTATCTCAACAACGGACATGTCTGCGCCCGGGTAAGCTACAAAACCAACGGAGTCCATCAGCAGGAAACCATCAGCTGCAGCGGCAACAACAATTTTGCCGACGGCCAATGGCATCACCTGGCCCACACCTACGGCAAAGATATCGGCGGCCAAAAGCTCTATGTGGATGGCGTTTTGATGGACAGCGGCACGCATACGGGCAAGGACTATCCCTCTGCCTCCGGCGTTGGCATCGGCCGCAGCCGCAACCCTGCCCGCGCCTTTACGGGGACCATCGATGATGTTCGGGTCTTTGACGAGAGCCTGAGTCAATCCCAGGTGCAGGCCCTCTTCGCCCAACCCGTACTACACCTCAAATTCCAGGGGCACCACTGGCAAAGAGACACCTCCACCTTTGGCAACAATGGCACCTGTATCGGCAGCCGCTGTCCCCAACACGGCTCCTGGGGGGTCAGCGGCGACGCGGTTTCGTTCGATGGCAATGATTCTCTAGCTATTTCCAGTGACGCCAGCCTCAATCTGCAAGGAGGACGTTTCACTCTCTCAGCCTGGGTCTATCCCCAATCACGCGGCGGTGATGATTGGCTGAAAGATCGCTTCCCCCAGGGCATTCTGGGGCAAAAAAGCGGGGAATCAGGTGGCTATCCCACCCTGCAACGAGTGGGACGTAAGGTCCGCTTCGGCTTTGGCACGGGTAGCAAGTGGCTCGAGTACACCACGCCCAGGGATGTATTGACCGAAGGGGTTTGGAACCATGTGGTTGCCACCTTCGACAATGGCGTGGTCAAGATTTACGTGGATGGCAAAGAAGTCGCTGAAGATGGCGGCATCTTCGCCGGTAAAAAGCCTGCATCCACCCAATCCCTTCTAGTCGGGCGCTCCAACATCAAGGCGCGGGTGGTGCTCGATCAGTTACATGTCAATGACGAGGGCGACGGCGCCGGAGATGCAGAACTATATATTCTTTGGAACGACAGCGAAATCTGGCGCAATGATGATTCTAAAGATGGCGAAACCTATAATCTTGGCGGAAATCTAAGCTATCAGGAATATGTCCGCGTCAAAGTCATCGAGGATGATCCCGGAAAAGCCGATGATCTGCTCGTCAACCTGTACTTCAGCAGCAACGAGCCTGGCAATGGCTCGCAATATGCTGCCCGCGGTTGGGGAGGCGCGGGTCCGACCGATGTTACCCTCTATTATCGCCACACAAACAACGCCATTCCCTTCTATGGGCGTTTGGATGAAGTGCAGATTTACAACCGGCCTCTGAGTAAGGAGGCTGTGGAGGACCTCTATTGGGCCGGAGCCCTGGCCCTGAACATTCCTTTCGACGATCCACCGGGCGAGAGCACCTTCCGTGATGTCATTGGCGAGCACAATGGTGTTTGCAGCAGCAGTGCCTGCCCCGAGACGGGGGAGCCGGGTCGTCTGAATCAGGCGGCGTTATTCGATGGCAACGATGCTGTCTCTGTCAACCTGGATGTCGCTGAGAGCGGATATGCTTCCTCCCTTTGGTTCAAGAGCGACTGTGCGGATTGTGGTCTTTTTTCCGTCACTAAGGGGCCAAATGGCAGCCAGGGTCATGATCGGGATGTATACCTGGATGGGGGCAGGGTATGCGCCTATGTTGCTGGCTCGGAAACCCTGTGCACCAGCAACAACGGCTTTGCCGACAATGAATGGCATCACGTCGTGCATAGCGTGGGCGGTTCACCGCGCCTCAAGCCACAATTGCTGCTGAAACTGGATGACGGCCCCGAAGATATGCCTCCCTTTACCGCCACCTACTACGATGGCGACAAGCTAGAAGCAAGCAAACTGGAGTGCTCTAACAAAGGAGATACCTGGCCCCTCAATCACAATTGGCAGCGCAACGCCCCTTCTGCCTGCCCCAGTGTGGGAAAGAACGGTTTTTCGGTGCGATGGGTGGGGGATTTCTACTTCCACGAGGGTGTGTACGCCTTTCGTTATAACGTCGATGATGGCATTCGTGTCTGGGTGGGGAACGAGTTGATCATCGATGATTGGAAGCACGGCGGCGCCTATCAGCAGCCAATGCTCACCTTCTATCACGTCAACGCCGGCAAAAAGCGAGTGACAGTGAAATATCGTGAGTCCGCCGGTGATGCGCGAGTCTATCTCTCCTGGGATGCCATGTTCCTGGATAGTTCTGGCAACAATTTCTCGGCTACATGCGTTGCGGGGAAATGCCCACAAAGTGTACCAGGCCGCTTTGGCCGGGCACTAAAATTCGATGGTGTCAACGACTACATTCAGCCTGCAAACGGCGCATCTCTCCAGGGCAAGGGCGGTTTCGCAGTCACTGCCTGGATCAAGAGCAGCAGCGCCAAGGATCAGGTCATTATTCAGCAACGTGGCCCCACGGCATACAACGGTGAGTACCAGTTGCTGCTACAAGCAGATGGTCGCTTGCACTGGATGATGTACGGAGATGGCGCCTATGCCTTCAATATCACCTCCAACCGCTCAGTCCGCGATGGGCAATGGCATCATGTGGCTGCCGTGCGGGAAAAGGATGGCAAAGGACGCATCTATATCGATGGCGTGCTGAATCGATCGCAAGCCAGCCCCCCGCGCACACTCAATGGCAGCATCAGTGTCTTTATCGGCGCGGACAAGCTGGACAATAATAAATTCTTCCAGGGGCTCATCGACGATGTGCGGATTTTCGATAAGGCCTTGAGCGCGGGCGATGTACAGATGCTGGCCACAAAGCATCGCTTGTACGTCGATGCTGTGTTGCGAGCCCGTGGTGAACGCGGTGCTTCAACTTTTGATAACCAATCCGGCGTCACCATTGGCCACGCTCGCGCTGCGGCAACACCCGCCTTCAGCGGTAGTCTCGATGAGGTACGCGTTTTTCAAATCGGTATTGCCCAACCTGAGGTCGACGATCTCTACCACAAAGCGCCTCTGTTGCAATACCATCTGGATGAGCCCCAACATGCCACCACCTTCGACAACGAAGCCGATGAAAATCATGAGGGACTTTGCAGCGGCCAAGCCTGCCCGCAGGTGGGCTTTGGCATAGCCGGGCAACTGGGTACAGCCGCCCAATTTGATGGCATCAACGACGGCATCAACATCGCGCAAAGCGCCAACTTGAACCTGAGTCGCTTCACCATCGGCCTCTGGGTCATGCCCACGGCCACCAGCCAGCAATGGCAGACCCTGGTGGCCAAGGACGGCGGCTGGAATTACTACAATTTCGGCCTTTTCCTGAAACCCGAGACGCTCCTGCCCGAACTGAAGATCGGGCGGGCAGGTTGCATGAGCTGGGAGAATCTCACCGCTGAAACGCCGCTGATTCAGAACATCTGGAATCATGTGATGGCCACGTACGATGGCCAGAATATGGTGCTCTACATCAATGGCAATCCTCAGGGATCCAAGTCCCTGGCGCAAGCGACCCTCTGCTCCAACATGAGCCCCATCACCATGGGCAATATTTCCTACGGCGGTACGCCCACGAATGGGCCTTTCGCCGGCCGCCTTGACGAAGTAACCCTCTACGACCGGGCACTGTCGCCGCGAGAAATTCGCGCCATTTTCCTCTATCAGAACAAGTGGGTAGAGCAGCGACAGAATCACAACATCACGGTGGACGGCGAGCCCCCCACAGCAAGCCTGACCGTGCCCTACTCCCACTGGGCCAACCGTGACCTGCAGGTGCTAATCACAGCCCATGATGAGACGTCGGGCGTGGACAAAGTGGAGTTTGGGATGAAACGTTTGGGCCAGACCATGCGCTGGCAGGAGGCGCCGCCCTGCGTGGATGCCAGCGGGGGTGCCTGGTGCCCCACCTTCACCCCCGACGCCGAGGGCCAGGGAACCTATGTGCTCCGGGCTCTTGTCACCGACAAAGTGGGGCATCAAACCCTTTCTGAACAGGTGACCCTTTATGTCGACGACGCGCCACCTCAAGCCAACTTTGACTTCGCGGTCAACGCGCGTATCGACGCCTATCGCCATCCTACCCGCGCCCGCACCTGGGTGCTGCCCCTCAGTGGCACCTTGAACGACGCCCCCCAGACTGTGGTGGGCAGCGGCGTGGATACGACGGCCGTGCGTCTCACCCTCTATCATGCCAACGGCGGCGTTGCCGGGCCCGCGGACCAGGTCGTCACCGTTTCCGGCGGCGCCTGGCATATCGACTACCTTCTCAACGACGCCGATCCTTCCGGCCAATACACCCTCCAGCTTACCATCCCCGATCAGGTCGCGAGCCTTCCCGGCCTGCCCCAGGCGGAGGTGGATCACCACACCGCCCAGACTGGACGCTCCCTGCAGGTGGATGCAGCGCCCCCCGCCACAGCCCTGGATCTGGCCAGCCTGCCTGCCGATGTTATCACCGACACCCTGAGCTTTAGCGGCGACGCCACAGAACAACCCGTGCCCGTGCAGGTCAGCTGGACTACGCCCGCAGGACTCGGCGACCAGGTGGGAGTGCAGATCCGCTGCAACGGCATCCTCCGCTACCGGGCTCCGGCCGGGAGTTTCGCCGCTGAATCTGCAGAGTACAACTGGCAGGGACGCGTGCACCAGGGTGCAGACTGCCGCATCAATGTCTCAGGCGTGACTATCTCGGGAGATGTCAGCGTTTGCGGCAAGCAGGTGCAAAGCTGGTCTGGCCAAAATATCCCCTTCGTCGCCTCTTCCAATGCCTGCCCCACGCCGGTGATTGGCGCGGGCGTCGCCAGTGTCCAGTCCGAATTCGTCACGACCCTGCCTGGCTCGCCCTTCTTCAACGAGATCCCGCCCCAAGATGAAACCCTGCATTTTGCCTTCGAGGACACCCCCGACCGCCAGGGCAATCTGATTTTCCGGGACATTTCGGGGCAAGGACACGATGGTTCCTGCAAAGTTAGTCGTTGCCCGCAGATGGGACAACCGGGCCCCGTCAGCAACGCCGCCCTATTCGACGGCAGCAACGATCGCATCACCATTTCCCCCTGGCCCGCATCCCCAGACAGCGCCTTCACCCTGTCAGCGTGGATACGTCCCACGCGCAAACGAGGGGGCATCCTCGCCAAAAATGGCGAGTACAGACTGTACCTGGCCAAAAATGGCGATCTTAAGTTTGTTGTTTACACCTCTCTCGGCTGGCAAGGACTAAATACCGGCTTCAAGCCTCCTTTGAATCAATGGTCTCATGTGGCCGTTGCCCACGAGTCCACCTCTGTCGTTATTTATGTCAACGGCTCACCCATTTACAACGGCGTCCTTGCCAACATGCGTCACAACCAGACCTCCCCCGTGGTCATCGGCGGCATCCCCGGCAGCCCCGCCCTGCAGTTCACCGGTGCCATGGATGAAGTGCGTATCTTCGCTCGCGCCCTCACAGCCACGGAGATTCGTTCCCTCTACCTGGGCGCCAATCCCGTGCTACATTTGCCCCTGGATGCCCCTTGGATGCAAGATGGCGATGTTCTGGAGGATGTCTCGGGCAGGGAACACCATGGTCTCCTGCAAACGGGTGAAGAAGTCAACAAGGCTGCACCTGGTCGTATCGGGCCCCACGCCCTCACCTTCGATGGGGTAGACGACCATGTCACGGTGCCCGACGCGCCCGATCTAGACCTGGATACGTTCACCATCAGCCTCTGGCTGAACCCCCAGTCTGCCGGCAACAACAACCAGGCTCATCCTCTGGTCGACAAAGGATTGAACTATGGCCTCTACCTGGATCAAAAGGGTGGCTACGCCTCCTTCCGCCTTACGAAAGCCGATTGCAGCACCGTCCACTGGCTCTTCAGTCCTGCCCTCAGCTTCAACCGCTGGCATCATCTCGTAGCTGCTTATGATGGCGCCTACGCCTATCTTTATGTCGATGGCTGGCAGGCGCAGAAAAAGGCGATCAGTGGCCAGTTGTGCCAGAACAATGATCCATTGCGGATCGCCAGCCCCTTCTACCGGGGAATGATCGACGACGTGCGGATTTATCCGCGCGGTTTGGACACGAACGAAGTCCAGGCCCTCTTGCAAGAACGATGGCAGGACGCCGCGGTTCGCGTGGCCAACGGTGGGCAGAGTGCCTCCTGGGAGGAAACAGTACCCTCAGGTTTGGAAGGTGCTTATCAGTTGAATGTTCGGGGCCAGGATGCTGCGGGTCATCTCGATGACAGCGCGGACACGAAACGCCTTTGGAACGGCAACATCGATACCCTCGCCCCACGCCTGACGTTCACACGCGCAGTGACGGCAGAGGGCGATCTCTATCGGGTCACGGCGCAGGACTTCAATCTGGGTGAAGAGGGCTTCAACTCACCCTGCGGCGCCGGGGTTATCGACCAACGCACCTACTTCCAGTCGCCCTGGTTGAAAACCATGCAGAAAAACATGGCACCGCAACTCTACGGACTTTCTGTGGCCTGTGTCGTGCCAGCCAGCGCCAAACAGGGTGAGATCGGCTCTTTCGATACCCCTGGTCTGGCCAATGATGTCGCCATTTCCGGTACGCTGGCATTGATAGCTGACAGCCAGTCAGGCCTGCAACTGATCGACATTTCCGATCCCACCCTGCCCACAGCCATCTCCGACCTGAGCGTGAGCAGCGTCCAGAATATCCGCGCCGTGGCCCTGGGCAGCGGCGGCGCACCGCAATCCCCCACCCCCACACCAACCTCCACACCCACGCCCACAGCGACACCGACCGCAACCCCCACGCCTACGTTGACCCCGACAAACACACCCACCCCCACAGCAACACCGACCACCACGCCCACAGCCACGGCCACCCCGACGACGCCCCCCGACGACCGCCCTGATCTCCAGGTTACCTACCTCACCACGGAGCCCTTCACCCCCAAAGCTTACGAATCATTTGTCATCAGCGCCACTGTAGAAAACCAGGGCAACACCGCCGCTTCCGGCTTCGATGTCAGCTTCTATATCGATACCATTCCCGTCGATTGCGACGAAGGCGGCACGCAAAACCTCTATGCCCGCGTCGATTACCTCGCTGCCGGCGCCACGACGGTAGTCACTGCCACCCATTCGGGGCTGCCTGCAGACTTCCACGACCTTAGCGCCCAGGCCGATAGCGGCTGCGCCGTGGCCGAGACCAACGAAGCCAACAACATCTATGGCCCCATAGACCTGCCGGTTGTCGCCCCAGATCTGGTCGTAACCAGCATCACCGCGGATCCAGACACCGTCGAGTCGGGAGCGCCCTTCACCTTGACCGTGTCGGTGCGCAATCTGGGAGAGGACGAGGCGGGGACTTTCCAGGTTGGGCTCTTCCAGGATGTGGCTCCTCCCCAGACCTGTCAGGACTTCCTCTCAGCCATCCAGACCCAGACGGTTTCTGGCCTGACTCCTTACGAATCTCGCACATTAATCTTCCAATACAGCGGCCCCCTCACAGATGGCGACCACAATTTTTGGGCCGAAGTGGATATCGACTGCGTAGTCGAGGAGTCCAACGAAGAGAACAACACGGGCGGTCCCGCCACGGTCACGGTCATCAGCCCTACGCCCACGACTACCCCCACACCCACCATCACCCCCACGCCCGACTATCGGCCCGATTTCACCATCACCAGTCTCGTTGCTAACCCCGCCTCTCTGGCATTGAACCAGTCTTATCAGGTCACCTACACCCTCACCAATCTCGGCTCCGGTGGCGGTGGCAGTTTGGACGTGGCCGTCTACTATGACCATGTTCCCACCTCTTGCGACGGCGGCAATGCCCCCGATGCTTCTCCTGACTTCGTTATAAGCCCCCTCCCAGGGGAAAGCGTCGTGGTGACAGCCACCCATGCCGGATACACCACCGCCGGTGCGCACAGCATCTACGCCCAGGTGGACACCTACTGCGTGGAAACCGAGCGTAATGAGGATAACAACATCGCCGGACCGATTACGGTGACGGTCAGCGCCCTGGCCTCCAGCCAGCAAGCTGAAGCCAACAGCCTTGCTCGCGCGGCCTCGGGCCCCTATGCCTACGCCTACATCGCTGATGCTTCCTACGGCCTGCGCATCATCGATATCACCGATCCCGCCCATCCCTTCCAGGTGGGTTCCCTCCCCATCAGCGGCAACCCTCAGGACCTTGTGCTGGACGGGGACACAGTCTATCTGGTGGCCCAATCTACCGGCCTGCATGTCATTGACATATCCAACCCCGGCTATCCCGCCTTACTCGGCTCTCTCCTCACCGCCCCTGTGTCCAAGGGCGTAGCCGTGGCAGGCAACCTGGCGTTTGTCGCCGCGGGGCACGCTGGCTTGAAGATCGTCGATGTCGCCGATCCCGTCCACCCGCAACTGCTCGGAGGCTTCGATACCCCCGTTTTCGCCCGTGGAATCGCAGTCGACGGCAATACAGCCTACGTTGCCGATGGCGCCAGCCTACAGATTATCGACGTCTCCCAGCCTACCTCACCCTCGCTGCTCGGTTCGTTGAGTACGACGGGATGGATGAAGGATGTCAAGGTGGTGGGGAGCAATGCCTATCTAGCCAACGGCAACATGGATTTGGCGGTGGTGGATGTCTCAGACCCCGCTCATCCCACCCTGTTGAATGAATTCCGCACGCCAGGCTACGCCAACGGCGTCGATATCGATGGCGACCTCGCCTTCCTGGCCTCCGGACAAAAAGGACTCCGCATCATCAACCATAACGGGCTTAGCGAAGCGCGGGCAACCGCCTGTGACACTGCCGGCCACTGCACTACCGCCACGATGCCGATCCTTGCCGCACAATCCCAGAATTCAGCCGCCGCACTGCGAATTGCCCAATCCTCCCCCTCCGTCTCCTTCTCCGGCCCACCGACCTTGCTGGATAGCACAGCCCCCGTTTCGGTCACTGGTCGCGCTACAGGCGCCAGCCTGCAAACCCTGACCGTCACCGCCGACGGACTGCCCCTCACCACCCATGACTGGCAGGTAGGCGTCGATGAAAACACCTGGCGAGCAGACTGGACGCCGGGCGCGGATGGGCAGCATGTGCTGCGGGCCCAGGTCACCCAGACGGATGGCTCCACGGCCAGCGATGTCCTCACCGTCACCGTCGATACCCAGCCCCCTGCCCTTACGGTTGCGCCCCAGGTCTACACCCAAACCCCCTATCAAGAACCGGCCA
>JAADFV010000437.1:0-1157 GCA_013152695.1 Chloroflexota bacterium
TTGAGCGCCGAATTCAGGGATATTCCACCGCGTCATCGCAGCATGCGAGCGGTGATTGACGTCTCGTGGGATCAGCTATCGCCATTGGAACGGACGTCGTTCTCGCAGCTGTCCATCTTTCGAGGTGGGTTCACAAGGGAAGCCGCCGCGGCGATAACCGACGTCACGATACAGATTCTTTCCGCACTTGTGGGTAAATCGTTGCTGCGCTACAGCCAGTCCCGCAATCGCTATTACATCCACGAGCTACTACGCCAATATGCGAGAGAGAAATTGGCGCAACATGCCAGCGAGATGGAGGCACTGTACGACCGTCACAGTCAATATTTCCTCCAGTGGTTTACGGATCAGGTTACTCCGCATACTTTGAAGTCAGCGGGCCAGAAAACCGTTCTGGATGCGATGACGGCTGAGATTGAGAATGCCCGCGCGGCCTGGACCTGGGCTCAGAAAAATCGCCAGATAACACGCTTGCAATTCAGCATGCGGGCTTTTGGAATGTACTATGTATGGCGCGGGGGGTTCCTGGAGGGGGAACGGATTTTTCGAGAGTTTACCCGTCACCTGACAGACCTGGATAAGTCAACCGATGCGAGCATCACCTTGTTGATGGCCAGCGTCCTAAATTGGCACGCCTTCTTTTTGCATAATGTGGGCAATAGGGCGAAGGCTCTGGAGTTACTGGACGAAAGCTTGATTTTTCTCAACTCACCGTTGCTGGCTGAGATGAACGGCGGGCCGGTGCGTGCCAATAATCTACTGCAAAGGGCCCGAACGTGTTGGGAACAAACGATTGATGTCAGATTGGAACATGCGGCTCAGGCCCGGGCTTTGTACCGAGATGTCGCACATCCCTTCGGCTTACCCTTTGCCCTCACCTCCAGCGCGCGCCTTGCGATCCTCGCCGGTCGCCTGTCGGAGGCCCACCGCTTCCTGGAGGAAAGCCTGGAAATCTACGAAAACACCGGGAACCAACTCGGCCGGGCTATTTCACTGACCGGGCTGGGAAATCTCGCCCATGTACAAAACGATTATGACAAAGCGGTAAAGTTGCTGCAAGAGTCCGCGAATATAGCCAGCGGAATGGGTAATAGCGAACGGGTCACGATCGCTTTGATGTATCAAGGGGCAGCCTATCTATATTCCGGCCAGTTCAG
>JAADFV010000437.1:1195-3336 GCA_013152695.1 Chloroflexota bacterium
GATTCTATTGACCAAGGTCTCACACCTTATCGTTCGACTTCGCTTTACCACCTGGGCTACGCCCTTTTGCATCTGGGAGAATATGATCGTGCCATTGAATGTGGAAAGGCGGCGCTACCGCTGGCCAGGCAAACAGGTGATGAGGAGATCGGCGCCCAGTCCATCATGCTGCCAGCGGCAGTTTCCTTGGCATGTGGAGGCTACGACAAAGCGTTGCATGGATTCGAAGTGGCTGCCAGGGCTCAGGATTCAATACAGTCCGGGAGACGGGTACTATTTGGCGAGGATTGTGGGCAGGTTGGGCTCGGTGCGGCTTTGGTACAAGTAGGGAGGCTGGATAAGGCGAAGCACGTCTTTGCTGTGCTGCTGCAGCAGGCGGTTGCCAGCCATCGTCAGGACAGGCTTCTATATGCGCTGGTTGGCATTGCGATGTGGCTAGCCAGACAGGGACACGCCGAACGGGCGACAGAGCTTTATTCTCTGGCGGCAAGCCAGCCATTTGTGGGCAAGTCGCGCTGGTTTGCGGATGCCTTTGGTCGGTTTATCGAAACAGCCAGCACGGGCTTATCAACGGCAAAGGCAATGGATGCCGCTGCGCGGGGCAAGCAGCATGATTTGTGGGAGATGGCGGGCGAACTGCTTCTCGAGAACGGCGATGCACCACTCGAGACAGACTGCCCAACAGAACACGAATACCGGTAGCCGTAAATCCTTCACGCGTTTCGCTTGCACCGCGCGCCCCACACATTCTTCCGTGCCAGGTAGGGCAATCGCGAGTTCATGAAAAGAGTGGTTCGAGAACGGAACACAGGTAGTCATTATCCCATCCCGCCCGCAAGCGGCGATTTTTGATGCCCAATTTGCAGGTGGCGTTGTGCTTGAGCAGATTGAGAGCGATATGCCGTAAAACAGCAAAGTTCTGGGGGCCATTTCCTTTCCGAATACGAGACTCATCCTCGCGAAAGGCGATATCCAACACCCAGTGGAGCGAGTTCTCAATATGCCAGTGGGTTCTGACGTGTTCCAAGACATGGGCAGCCGTATCCTGATAGCTGGCGATGAAGTAACGGTCCTCGATCGAATGTATGTCGCCCACACGACGTTCAGACTGCACCTTGACAAGGGTTGTCAGCTTTCGCCAGCCATCTGCACCCCGGAGATAGCCCTTCAAACTTGGATAGTCGATGGTCCAGCACTGTCGGATTTCGATGCGACCATGCCCTTTATCCACTGTGACTGCATGGTCGTAGGCATATGCGGTGAAATCGCTGCTAATCAGGTCTGCGAAAAGCAAGATCACGTCCTCATGGAGGTTGCCCTGATTGCCCTTGAGAGCGAGAAGGTAATCCCCTTCGCCTTCCACAATCAACTCGGCAATAGTCGTCTGACAGCCCATAGCATCTATGGTCACGATACAGCCCCGAATATCAAGAGCCCGCAGAAGTTCAGGAATAGCTGTGATTTCATTTGACTTCTCGTCGACTTTCCGCTGCCCCAACACCAGACGATTGGCGCTGGCCCAGGCGCTGACCATATGAATAGCGGCCTTGTCGTCTTCCTTGGCGTAAGAGCGACGCAGTTTTTTGCCATCCAGGGCAATCACTTCTTTGGAGATGGCCGTACGTACGCCTGTCATCCAGTTCAGAAAACAGTGCTGAAATTGCTCTGGATTCAACGCCTCAAAGACTCGCCAAAAGGTGTCATGGGCCGGAATCCCGTTCGGCAGTTCGAGAAACGTGCCCAACCATTGGGCTTTGGCCCGACCAAATGCTGCTATCGCCTCGTAATCATCGGCGCCGCATATGACCGCACAGATGCCGATAACGATGATGTCCATAAAGTTATGATAGCGTAATGTTCCTTTCCTCGGATCGCTCAGTTTGGCAAAATGCTTGGCGATTGTCGCCGTTTCCTGAGGCATTCCTGTCACTTCCTGTATCATGTTGACTCTCCTTATCTGTGAGTTTCCCCCCAGCCTAGACTTTTTGGCCGATTCTGTCCATTCCCACGACTCGCGATTGCCCTAACTTAACATGTTTTTGCCCACAGAGAGACGGGAGAGAGGGGGCTATTCGCCTCCCATCTCTCTCGTTTCCAAGAGGAGTGCCCTTGGGTATGGGGTCTACGCCACAATAGGTGAT
>JAADFV010000438.1 GCA_013152695.1 Chloroflexota bacterium
CGCCGCGCACATGCCGCGCCTCGATGCGATTGGCGGCAGCTCTGCCGGAGTCTATGTCGATAACCAACCGCGCGTGGCCTCGCTCTTCCGAGGCATCCCCCCCGAGCGCTTTGGCGAGATACGCGACATGTTCCGGCGTCTGGCCGATGAATTTGGGGTTCCTTTGGTTGTCGTCAATGATGGCGAAGTCACGGCTCTAGCCGGGTCCATGTCGTTGGAAGATAACGGTGTGCTGGGCATTGCCATGGGCTCCAGTGAAGCGGCCGGCTATGTGAATATGCAGGGCAGCATCACCGGCTGGTTGAACGAGTTGGCCTTTGCTCCCGTAGACTACAATGCCGCCGCCCCCGTGGATGAATGGTCGGGTGATCGCGGGGTGGGCGCTCTTTATTTCTCGCAACAATGTGTATTTCGCCTGGCGCCCAAAGTGGGCATCGATCCCGTGGGCGCGACCAAGGCGGCCCGGCTCAAATCGGTGCAGGCCCAGCTCGAAGCCGGTCATGAGGGCGCCCGCCAAATCTGGCAGAGTATCGGCACCTATCTGGGCTACACCCTCGCCCATTATGCCGAATTCTACGACCTCAAACATGTCCTTATTCTCGGTCGTGTCACCTCTGGGAGCGGCGGCCCCCTGATCCTGGAAACAGCGCGAGAAGTGCTCGATGCTGAATTTCCCGAGTTGGCGCAGCTCAATATCCAGTTACCGGATGAAAAGAGTCGTCGCGTCGGTCAGGCTATTGCCGCCGCCAGCCTCCCTGATTGAATTTTTCCTCCATTTCTACTCTCTCCCATCCTCTTCCCTATGAACTTCCATCTTCCTACCGCCCAAATCTTCGTTCCCGATGGCCTGGACACCGAGGCTGCACTACGCCGTACTACGCACATGGGCATCGGTGCCCATCAAGATGATCTCGAAATCATGGCGATCGACGGCATTCTTCGCTGTTTTGGACAGGCCGAGCAGTGGTTCTGTGGTGTCGTCGTCACCGATGGCCGTGGTTCACCCCGCGCCGGCCTCTATGCCCACACTAGCGACGAACAAATGCGCCAGGTACGCATCCAGGAGCAGAAAAAAGCGGCAGTGATCGGTGAATACACGGCGCAAGTCTTTCTCGATTATCCCAGCAAGGTAGTCAAGACCGCAGGGAGCCAGGAACCTGTCACGGACCTGGCCCGGCTCCTGGCCCTGGCCCGACCGCAAATCGTCTACACACACAATCTTGCCGACAAGCACGACACCCATGTCGGCGTCGCCCTCAAAGTCATCCAGGCCATCCGCAGTCTGCCCGAAAGCAATCGGCCCCGAAAGCTATACGGGTGTGAAGTCTGGCGGGATTTGGATTGGCTGGTCGATAGCGACAAAGTCGCCTTCGATGTCTCTGCCGCCGAAAATGTGCAAGCAGCCCTGGTGGGCGTATTCGATTCGCAGATCAGCGGTGGCAAACGCTACGATCTGGCGACGATGGGCCGGCGTCGCGCCAATGCCACCTATCACGCCTCCCATGCCACCGATGAGAGCACCGGCGCCGTCTTTGCCATGGACCTGACACCGTTGATCGAGGATGAAAGCACGGATATCACTGCCTTCGTCTTGGCCCACATCGAACGTTTTTCTACCGACGTACAGACTCGCATCCAGCGTATGGATGCATAATACGATTTGACCTTGTTTGCCTGTTGCTTTTCATTCTGCGATGATGTTGCCTAAGACGAGTCAGGACTGATGCAGGATCAAGATAAAACTTGGCTCGCTCTCCCTTTTTTCGCCGGGGAATGACGACTGACCGATCATTTGCTGAGGTTGCTTAAGTCGCGCAAGCCTACCGGTATCCTTGAAAGCAGGACAACCATCCCTAACGCACGTTTCTTTTCTCCCTATTTCTTCACACACCTTACGGAAGGACTCGTCTCACCATGAAAAAACGAATTGTGCTGGTTCTGTTGGCCCTCCTGATCATCCTCATTGCCCTGCCTTTCATTATGAACACGGAAAAGCGGGAGATTACGGATGAAGTGCGTGCCCAGGCACCGGGCAGCTTTGTGCAAACTCCCATGGGTATGGTGCATTATGAACTGGCCGGCCCAGAGGACGCCCAAACCGTGGTCTTCATTCATGGTGCCACGGTACCTTACTACATCTGGGACCCCACCTTTACTGCCCTGAAGGAGGCTGGCTTTCGTGTCTTACGCTATGACTTATTCGGTCGTGGTTATTCCGATAGGCCCAAGGCAACCTATAACGAAGCCTTCTACGAGCAGCAGCTATTCGATTTGCTACAGGCTTTAGATATCACCAATCCTGTCGACCTCGTGAGCATCTCCATGGGAGGCCCGATCGCAGCCGGATTTGCCGTTCATTATCCGCAAATGGTGCGCCGGGTTGTGCTTTTCGATCCTTTTTTCGAGGCAATCAAGATTCCTGTCCTGAATATACCTGGTGTTGGTGATTACATCATGACCGTGTACATGGAACCGGCTTTACCGAAAATGCAACTAGACGACTTCTACCGCCCAGAACGTTTTCCCGACTGGCCCGATCGCTACCGTTTTCAGTTGCAATACAAAGGATTCCGGCAGGCGCTGCTCTCGACGCTACTCAACTTTTTTAACGAAGACAAACTGCCGTTGTATCAAGCCCTAAATCAGCTCGACACGCCGGTACTGCTTATTTGGGGTGAAGAAGACAAGACCGTTCCTTACGAAACACATACCCGTCTCACGGCGGTACTCGATGCCGAATTTCTCTCTGTTCCCGAGGCCGGCCATCTTCCTCACCTCGAACAGCCAGACATCGTCAACCCCAAACTCATTTCATTTCTCCAGCAATAGTTCATGATCACCGAAACCCACCTTTACCAAGAGATTCACGAACAGCCTGCCGTCCTCGCCACCCTCTTGTCGGCTGAGCGAGAGTCGAGTGAGCAACTTGCCGCCGCCATGCGGGCGCGGGACATTGATCACGTCATTATTGCTGCGCGGGGTACCAGCGACAATGCCGCGCGCTACGCCAAATATTTGTGGGGAGCACGCAACAGGCTGACGGTGGGTTTGGCGACCCCAAGTTTGTTTTCGATCTACAAACAACCTCCGCGATTCGGGAATGCCCTGGTGCTGGGGATCAGTCAAAGTGGAAAGAGCCCGGATATTGTCTCTGTGCTGGCCGAAGCACGGCGACAAGGCGTCCTCACGGCTGCCATCACGAACTTCCCCCAATCTGATCTGGCCCAAAACGCCGATCACGTCATCAATCTCAATACCGGCCCCGAATATTCGGTGGCTGCCACCAAGACCTACACTGCCGAATTGGCGGCGATTGCTTTGCTGAGCGCCAGCTTATGCCAGCAAGCCGACATGTTCGAGGAATTGGAACGTGTACCCAGTCTTTTGACCGAAGCATTGGTGCAAGGCAGTGACATGGACGCCATTGCTGAGCGCTACTGTTTTATGAACGCCTGTGTCACCATCGGGCGAGGATATAACTACGCGACCGCCTTCGAGCTGGCTCTCAAGCTCAAAGAACTGACCTACACCATGGTCGAGCCTTACAGCAGCGCCGATTTTCTGCACGGGCCCCTGGCCCTGGTCGAACCCCGCTTCCCTGTCATCACCCTGGCCCCTTCAGGAATCATGTTGGCGGAGATGATGCGATTCCTTGCCGCCCTGAAAGACCTGGGAGCTGAGCTGATCGTGATCAGCGATGATGAGGATGCCTTGGCGATTGCTCGAACCCCTCTTCCTCTCCCCACCGGCATCCCCGGCTGGCTCTCACCCCTGATTGCCATTGTTCCCGGACAACTCTTCGCAATGCATCTTGCCCATGTGCGTGACTACGATGTCGATCGACCTCGGAGCCTACGCAAAGTAACGGAGACGCATTGAATCCAACATAAGAACCAGATCCTGCAGGACATTCAAGGAGAAGGCTATGTAACTTGCCCCAAACACCACCTTTAATCCGTTCGACTCTCTATTTCACTCAATTCCAGGAGGTACTTGCCATGTCTCGTAAACTCATCTTTTTTGCCTCACTCGTCGTGCTGGCTTTGCTTTTGGCCGCATGCGGAGGCTCTGCCCAACCCACCGCCCAGCCTTCCCAGCCAGAAGCACAGCCCACGCAGGCACCGGCTGAGGAAAAACCGGCGGAACAACCTGCTGAAAAAGTCACGATCACGATCGAAAGCTGGCGTAACGACGATCTCGCCATCTGGCAGGATGTGATCATCCCTGCTTTCAACAAACACTATCCCAATATCGAAGTGATATTCGCTCCCACGGCGCCAGCGGAATACAACGGTGCCCTCAACGCCAAGTTGGAAGGTGGCACTGCCGGCGATCTCATCACCTGTCGCCCCTTCGATGCTTCTTTGGCTCTCTTCGACAAGGGTTTCCTTGCTCCACTGAACGATCTGCCCGGCATGGACAACTTTGGTAGTGTCGCTAAGAGCGCCTGGATCACCGATGATGGTTCTACCGTCTTCTGTGTGCCCATGGCCTCGGTCATTCACGGCTTCATCTACAACAAAGACGCCTTTGGCGAGTTGGGACTGGACGAGCCCGAGACGGTCGATGAATTCTTCCAGGTGTTGGATGCGATCAAGGCTGATGGCAGCCGCTACGCCCTCGATATGGGCACAGCCGACCAATGGGAAGCGGCCACCATGGGCTTCCAGAACATCGGCCCCAACTACTGGAAGGGTGAGAAAGGTCGTTTGGGCCTGATCAACGGTACGGAAAAGTTCACCGATCCGCAATATGTGGCCGTGTGGCAGCAACTGGCAGATTGGACACCCTACCTGCCCGATGGTTTCCAGGCGCAGAGCTATCCTGATTCGCAGAATCTCTTTACCCTCGGCCAGGCCGCCATTTATCCTGCCGGTTCCTGGGAGATCAATCTCTTCAACGAGCAGGCAGACTTTCCCATGGGTGCGTTCAAGCCCCCTCTGCCCGAAGGTGCCGACAAGTGTTACATCAGCGACCACACCGACATTGCCCTGGGCATGAATGCCTCTACCCCGCATCCTGAAGAAGCCCGTAAATTCCTGGAATGGCTGACCACGAAAGAATTCGCCGAGCTTTACAGCAATGCTCTCCCAGGCTTCTTCTCTCTCTCCAATCATGAGATCTCTCTCGAAGATCCTCTGGCCCAGGAATTCATCAGTTGGCGGAGTGAATGCGAATCCACCATCCGCAACTCCTACCAGATTCTCTCCCGTGGCGAGCCCAATCTGGAGAACGAACTCTGGCGTGTGAGTGCTCAAGTCATCAATCACGACATCACCCCCGAAGAGGCCGCCCAGCAAATTCAAGACGGTCTGGATAAGTGGTACACCCCCGGCATGTACTCACCGCAAGCCGCCACCGAAGAAGCGGCGACAGCCGGATCCGAGGAACTCACCGGTGATCTCACCATCGAAAGCTGGCGTAACGACGACCTCGCTATTTGGCAGGACGTGATTATTCCCGCCTTCAACAAGCACTATCCCAACGTCAAGGTCACCTTCGCCCCCACCGCCCCGGCCGAATACAACGGCGCCCTCAACGCCAAGCTGGAAGGTGGTACGGCCGGCGATCTCATCACCTGTCGCCCCTTCGATGCTTCTTTGGCCCTTTTCGACAAGGGTTTTCTTGCTCCTCTGAATGATCTGCCCGGTCTGGACAATTTCAACTCGGTAGCGAAGAGTGCCTGGATCACCGATGACGGCTCCACTGTCTTCTGCGTGCCCATGGCCTCGGTCATTCACGGCTTCATCTACAACAAAGACGCCTTTGGCGAGTTGGGACTGGACGAGCCTGAGACGGTCGATGAATTCTTCCAGGTGTTGGATGCGATCAAGGCTGACGGCACTTACTATGCTCTGGATATGGGCACAGCCGATCAGTGGGAAGCAGCCACCATGGGCTTCCAGAACATCGGCCCCAACTACTGGAAGGGCGAGGAAGGTCGTTTGGCCCTGATCGACGGTTCGGAAAAGTTCACCGATCCGCAATACGTGGCCGTGTGGCAGCAACTGGCAGATTGGACGCCTTACCTGCCCGATGGTTTCCAGGCGCAGAGCTATCCTGATTCGCAGAATCTCTTTACCCTCGGCCAGGCCGCCATCTATCCTTCCGGCTCTTGGGAGATCAACCTCTTCAACGAGCAGGCAGACTTTCCCATGGGTGCCTTCAAGCCTCCTCTGCCCGAAGGAGCTGACAAGTGCTACATCAGCGACCACACCGACATCGCCCTGGGCATGAACCCCAAGACGCAGTACCCTGAAGCGGCCAAAGCCTTCTTACAGTGGCTCACGACGCAGGAATTTGCCGAGCTCTATAGCAACGCTCTCCCCGGCTTCTTCTCTCTGTCCAACCACCAGATCTCCCTCGAAGATCCTCTGGCTCAGGAGTTCATCAGTTGGCGGGATGAATGCGAATCCACCATCCGCAACTCCTACCAGATTCTCTCCCGTGGCGAGCCCAATCTGGAGAATGAGCTCTGGCGCGTGAGTGCCCAGGTTATCAACCACGATATCACCCCCGAAGAGGCTGCCCAGCAAATTGAAGATGGCCTCGCAAAGTGGTATCCTCCTCATCAAAAGTAACGCTCTCTCTTCTTAAAAGCTCAGGCGGTGATCCTTCGGGATGACCGCCTGGGGTCTCACCCCCTTCAGGAGCAGTTGACCATGGCAACCCTGCCCAGTCGACCGGTTGGCCGTAAATTTCCCGTACATATTCTTGTCTTTCTGGCCCCGGCAACCATCATTTACACATTGTTCATGATTTATCCTTTATTCGACTCGATGCGGTTGAGTTTTTTTGGAATGGATTCCCAGGGTCATGAATTTTTCGTTGGTTTGCAGAATTATATCACCTTATTCACCGATGAATTATGGAAGCCGCGTTTGTGGGGGGCATTCAAGCACAATGTTATCTTTTTTCTGATTCATATGGTGGTGCAGAATTCTATCGGTCTTTTATTAGCTGCTTTGCTCACTTCCCGCATTATTCGCGGTATTAGTTTTTTCCGCACAGTTTACTTTATGCCTACCATGCTTTCGTTTGTAATCGTAGGCTTTATCTGGGAATTGATCCTCAGTCCTTTGTGGGGGGTATCCAAAGAAATCTTGGGGTGGTTTGGCCTGGTAGGTTTGTATAAACCCTGGCTCGGTCTCGAGGGCTCTGCTCTCATTGCCTTGGCGTTTATCTCGGTCTGGCAGTTCATCGGCATTCCCATGATGCTTTTCTATGCTTCGTTGATCGGAATTCCTGACGAGCTGCTCGAAGCGGCAACGGTGGATGGTGCCAGCGGTTGGCAGGTTTTTTGGAGGATTAAGTTTCCCCTGATTCTACCTACGGTCGGTATTGTCGCCATTCTCACTTATGTGGGTAATTTCAATGCTTTTGACTTGATCTACGTGACTCAGGGCGCCCTGGCCGGCCCGAATTTTTCCACCGATATCATGGGTACCCTTTTCTACCGTACATTTTTCGGCCAGCAATTACAGCTGGGGAGTCCGACAATGGGTGCCGCTGTCGCCACGGTGATGTTTATCATCATCCTTATTGGTGTCTTGCTGTACATGTTCGGTTATCAACGCAAAGTCGAAACATATGAGCTGTAAGGGGGAATAATCATGATTTCACTTCATTATCGCACGAGGTATTGGTTAGCAAGGATTGGCGCCTATAGTGTGCTTTTGGGTGCGACTGTTATCGCCCTCTTTCCCATCGTGCTCATTTTGATGAACTCGTTCAAGAACAGGAAAGCCATTTTTAGAGAGCCTCTCCTGCCGCCTACGCCGGAGACATTTAGCCTGATCGGCTATGAGAAGGTCATTCAACGTTCTCACTTTGACCTTTATTTTGCCAACAGTTTGATCGTTACCCTTGGCTCAATGTTTTTGATTCTGCTTTTTGGGGCGATGGCCGCCTGGGCCTTATCGGAATATGCTTTCAAGGGCAATGGCTTTTTGGGTATCTATTTGGCCCTTGGCATCATGATCCCGATTCGTTTGGGCACAGTCAGCATTTTGCGTTTAATCGTCAAGATGCATTTGGTCAATACGCTTTGGGCCCTGATTCTCGTTTACACAGCTATGGGTTTGCCTCTTACGATTTTTATTCTCACCGCCTTCATGAAACAAATACCCAAGGAGTTGAAGGAAGCAGCGCGTCTGGACGGGGCCAGCGAGTATCGAATTTTTGGCCTGATCTTGCCCTTGGTGCGGCCGGCCATTGCCACCGTGGCCGTCTTTACGATGATTCCCATCTGGAATGACCTCTGGTTCCCCTTGATTTTGGCCCCGGGCGAAAAGACCAAGACCGTGACTTTGGGGGCGCAACAGTTTTTAGGCCAGTTTGTCAGCGATTGGAACGCTGTACTTTCTTCCCTAACGTTGGCCATGATCCCCATCCTCATTATCTACATCCTCTTCTCCCGCCAGATCATTCGCGGCCTCACTTCGGGTGCAGTAAAGTAGCCTGTTGACATATCTGGCCAGTTAAGCTAGACTTGGTTGGCCAGACTGTTAAGTGGAGGTAAACAACTATCCCATGGAAATGCATCCTTGTTTTGTCAATATTCAGGAAGCGAAAAACAAGTTCAGCAAGCTTCTGGCTCGGGCGCATGCCGGCGAAGAGATTATCATTTGTAAAGCAGGAAAACCCTACGTCAAGTTGGTTGCCATCGAGCAACCAGAGCAACGGGAATTGGGCTTTTTGAGCCACCTCTTCACGGAAGAGGAATTGGAGGCTATTGATCGGGCGCTACTCGAGCCAATGAGTGAAGATGAAATAGCCTTATGGTACGGTGAATCTGTTATCGAGACGTTACAACTTGCTGATCGAGAGTCGAATGAGGGTGAGAAGCCGTGAATGCCATCATAGATACGCATGTGTTGATTTGGGCTCTGATTAAACCGCGTCGATTGTCCGCTCATGCGATGCGTTTGTTGACGGATATCAACACGGGAATCATTGTAAGCAGCGCCAGCATTTGGGAGTTAGGAATAAAGTATCATGGCGGAAAGATGCCGGAGATGGCGAGGATTTTTCCACGAATCGAGTACTATTTGGCCCGGTTGAGAGTCCGTGAGTTACGAATCAGCCATACTCACGCCTTAATGGCCTCTTCCCTGCCCATGGTTCACAGGGATCCTTTCGATCGCATGTTGGTTGCCCAGGCCATAGTCGAGGGTATTCCTCTTGTGACAGATGATAAGCTCCTGGAACGTTATTCCGTGCTAACCATTTGGTGAGGAGTTGTTAAATAGCTATTCCTGATTTTCAGACAATAATATTGCCACTGCTGCGATTCGATAAGGTATTTTTATCACCGCATCCACTTTTTGGAATGGTACTCGGGATGATGTTTCAAGAATCGACATCAAGGTCGTTCTTTTTGACGGCTGTTGTCTCGCCAAATACATGATCGATTATGATGCCAGCGTTTCGACAGCGGCACAGTTTGAGATCAAAAGACGGGACCATGATTATTTTGAGGATGAATAACAAAAGGAGTCTCCAATGAAAGTAGGTATTGTTGGCGTTGGCGCCATGGGTGGTACTCATGCCGCCGCCTGGAAAGAAACTCCCGCCACCATGGTCGGTTTTGTCGCCGAACATCCGGAGCATGCGGAACAAATGGCCGCACGCTACGAAGCTCGCGCCTATCCCGATCTGGCGAGTCTACTCCCCGACATCGATGTTCTTGATATCTGCACACCGACATACTGGCACCACGCTATGGTGCTGCAGGCGGCCGCCGCGGGCAAGCACATCATCTGCGAAAAACCGCTGGCTCGCACCGTTGCCCAGGGGCGTGAGATGATTCGTCTCTGCGAAAAGGCGGGGGTCAAACTGCTGGTCGGGCATGTCGTGCGCTTTTTCCCCGAGTATGTGCGGGCCAAAGAGGCGGTCGTTGCCGGTCAGGTGGGAGAAGTAGCCGTGATGCGTTTTCAGCGCGATGTCTTCCGTCCTCGTAAGCTTAAGGACAACTGGTTCCTTGAATTTGAAAAGTCGGGCGGCATGATTCTCGACCTGATGATTCACGATTTTGATTATGCACGTTGGGTCGCTGGCGATGTTACCCAGGTGTTCTGCAAACACATTGGTGATCCCCAAACGTCTCCGGGCGACCATGCTTTGGCTATTCTCACCCATGCTAACGGCGCCATCACTCATGTCGAAGGCTCCTGGGCTTATCCCCCACCGACCTTCCGCACCCGCTTCGAAATCGCCGGTTCTGAAGGTTTGCTAGTGCATGATTCTGAGGCCACCGCCCCCATTGCCACCTATTGGCACAAAGATGGGGATGAGGCCGCGGGTGATGTCCCTGTTCCTGCCAGTCCTCTGCTCGAAAGCCCCTACACCACCCAAATCAAAGCCTTTTATGACCATCTCACCACCGGCGCCCCTCTGCCCCTGACAGCCGAAGACGCCCTCGCTGCTCTTGAAATCGCCCTTGCCGCCGTGGAGGCGGCAGGCTCTGGACATGTGGTTGAGATCAGGAAGTAGGGAGCAAGAAGTAAGAAGCAAGGAGGCGGATCGCGTTGGACAAAATTACCTGTTTTCAGGACCTTCAGGTGTGGAGAGAAGCCCATGCTCTGGTGTTACTTGTTTATAAAATGACACGTACCCTCCCACAAAATGAACTCTATGGACTCACTTCACAGATGCGTCGGGCGGCAGTTTCTGTTCCTGCTAATATCGCAGAAGGCTTTACCCGTCGCGGCATTAACGATAAACTGAGATTCTACAATATTGCCGAAGGCTCTCTTGAAGAACTCAAGTACTACTTTATTTTGGCCCGTGATCTGGGGTATGTCGAATCCAATGGCACATTACTGAAAACCGCCGACCAAGTCGGGCGCCTCCTCAATGGTATTATCCTCAGTACCCGCCGCCGCCTATAATCTCTCACTCAACAAACAACCGTAAGAATGCATGCCTCAGTTTTCCCCAATAAGGCGTCCTTCTTGCTCCTTACTTCTTACTCCATGCTTCTTGCTTCGTATTTCCGGAGTCCCTCCCATGCTTACACAACACTTCTCCTCCCTCCGTCTCGGCCTCCTCAGCTTCGCCCATTTGCATGCTGAGTCGTATGCTCATCAACTGAAAACTCTGCCTGATATCGATTTTATCGGCATTGCCGATGATGATCAGGCTCGGGGTCAGCACTTCGCGCAGGTGTATGATGTTCCTTTCTTCCCTAGCTACGAGGCGCTACTGGCCGAGCAGCCTGATGGCGTCATCATTTGCTCTGAAAATGTGCGGCATCGGCCCCTTGTGGAACTGGCAGCGGCCGCAGGTGTGCACGCGATGTGTGAAAAACCGCTGGCTACCACCCTCGAAGATGGCCAGGCTATGCTTTCCGTCTGCGAGGAGGCCGGCGTCATCCTCATGACTGCCTTCCCCATGCGCTTTTCTGCTCCCATCCTCGAAGTCAAATCCCTTCTGGAACGGGGCGAATTGGGGAATATTCTGGCTGTGAATAGCGTCAATCAAGGGCAGATGCCCAAACGTTACCGTGACTGGTTCGTCGATAAAGAATTGGCCGGTGGCGGCTCAGTGTTCGATCACACTGTGCACCTGGCCGATATTTTACGCTGGTACCTGCATAGTGAGGTGATCGAGGTCTACGCCCAGACTAACCGCATCATGCATCACGACGAGGTCGAGGTGGAGACAGCAGGACTCCTGCTGATCACCTTTGACAACGGCACTTTCGCCAGCATCGACTGTAGTTGGAGCCGCCCCCTTAATTATCCCTCGTGGGGTGGCTTGGCGCTCGACATTATCGGGCAGAAAGGTGTAGTCACGGTAGATGCTTTTGATCAGAATCTGACCATGTACAGTAACCGCGATGAGCACCCGGTTTGGCTGCCATGGCTTTCGGATCCTGACGGTGCCATGGTGCGCGAATTCGTATCCGCCATCCGCGAACAACGTTCACCCCGTGTCAGCGGCTACGACGGCTACAAGGCGATGGAGGTCGCCCTCGCCGCGTATCGTTCAGCCGAGCTTGGGGCACCGGTTTCTTTGCCGCTGGCGGCAGCATAGGTTGTAAAACATGCCCCGTAAACTCACCTGGCAAGGTCCTCGCCAGATCGCTCTTGAGCCCTACGACGAATCTCCCCTGGCTCCCACACAACTGCGTGCCCGCGCCCTCCTTAGCGGCATCAGTCATGGCACCGAGCTCAATCTCTATCGCGGCACCTCGCCCTTTGCGAACAAGCATTTCGATCCCGAACTGAGGCTGTTTCGCCCCGGGGCGAAGGAGTCGGCGGTGGAGTTGGGGTATGAATGGGTGGGACGAGTCAGTGAGGTGGGGGAGGAGGTAAAAAATCTGCACGTGGGCGATCTCGTGCATCTTTTGCTGCCACACCAGGAAACGCAAACGGTCGATCCCCGGCACATTCCCTTTCATCGCCGTCTTGAAGCCCTACCTCCCAACCTTTCTCCAGACAAGGCCATCTTCCTCGCTTTGGCCGGTGTCGCCCTGCAGGCCATCCATGATGCGCATATCAAGACGGGCGATCGCGTCGCTATTTTCGGCCTGGGTGCTATTGGTCTTCTGGCTGTGCAGCTGGCGCGTCTCAACGGCGCCACCTGGATCGATGCTGTTGATCTCTTCTCCCTGCGACGGCAAATGGCCCGGCGCTACGGCGCTGATCGCACGCTCGATCCCACGATATGTGATGTCGGTTATGAGATCAAGTCGGCAAGCCCATACCGGGGTGCTGATGTGGCCATCGAACTGAGCGGAAGCTACGCCGCTTTGCATGAGGCGATTCGTTGTGTGCGCATGGGGGGGACGGTCGTTACAGGGGGATTTTATCAAGGTGGGGGTGAGGCACTACGCTTGGGCGAAGAGTGGCATCATAATCGTATTATCCTGATCTCAAGTATGGCCGCCTGGCAGTGTCCCCATCGTGATCATCCTCTTTGGGATCGCACCCGTATCAATGA
>JAADFV010000439.1 GCA_013152695.1 Chloroflexota bacterium
GTTAGGGGAAGGGCAACGGTCACAGTTGTGCCCTGACCTTCTTCGCTCTGTACAGCGACCGTGCCGCTATGTAACTCCACAAGACGCTTGACGATGTGTAAGCCCAAACCGGTGCCAGGGAGCGAGCCAACGTTGCGGCCCCTGTGAAAGGATTCGAACAGGCGAGCCTGGTCCTGAGCGGGGATGCCAATACCCTGATCGCTGACCGTGATGATCACATGATCGTCCTGCCTGGCCAGGCGAAGCTGTACGGGGCTGCCGGCCGGGGAGTACTTGATGGCATTGGATAGAAGATTGGTGAGAATGTGGCGCAGCAATTGCACATCCATTTGAGACGGCAGGCTGTTGGCTTGCTCTAAGGCTGAAAGGTCCAGGAGCAAAACGTGTTGAGCACCTAGCCCCAACCGCATTTCCTCCATTAGTTCGTGAACGAAGGCTACCAGGTCCAGGGGTTTCGGGTTAAAAGGCAAGTGGCCACTCTCAGCCCGTCCTACCAGCAGTACCTCATCCAACAACTGGGTCAGGCGCAAGGTAGTCTCCTCGATGCGCTGGAGATGCTTGAGTCGCTTTTCCTGGGGCCAACGCTGGCCGTAATGCTCCAGCAACTCAGCCGAGGAGAGAATGGTGGTCAGAGGGGTACGGAACTCGTGGGAGACCATGTTTACGAAGCGGGTCTTGAGTTCGTTAAGCTCCTTTTCCCGTGCCAGAGCCTGGAGGACATCCTGGTGGGCCTGTCGCAACTCGGCAGTACGTTGGGCCACGCGCTGTTCCAGTTCATTGGCATAGGCTTGCAGCTCCTGATAGAGCCCGGCATTTTCCAGGACCAGGGCTGCCTGGCCAGCCAGGGCTTCCAGAAACTCCAGCCATTCCTGATTCGAACTTCGTGGGCTGCGATGGAAGGTTTGCAGTACGCCAAGCACACGTTCCTTGGCGATCAAAGGCGCAGCATAATGGCTGACGAAACCTTCCTCCTGCCACAAGGCCGACTCTGCGACGTCACCATCATCAGTGATGTCCTCGATGCCGAGGGATCGTCGCTCCAGGGCGGCTCGTCCGGCATAACCCTGGCCCAAAGGGAAGACGGTTTTTTCGATGAGGTGGCTGCGGAAGCCGCGGTAGGCTGCGGGGGTCAGTACCTGGGTTTCGGGATCAAGGAGGAGCAGGGCAGCGGCGTCGACTCCTAGCTGTTCGATAACCTCGTCCAATAAGACCTGCATGGTCATTTCAGAATCCAGGCTGCCGGTGATTGCTATGTCGATATTCCGCAGGGCCTGCACCCGTTTCAGGCGACGAAGGGCGGCTTCGTAGAGCCCCAGCCGGCGCAAATTGTTACCGGCCATCTCGCCGATGGCGACCAACAGGCGCAGCTCCTTGTCTGAGAAGAGGCGAGGGGGAGTGTGGCGCTGACGGCCGATCATCAACACGCCCAGCAAGGCCTCTTCAGACTGCATCGGTACGAAGGCGGCTGGCCCCAGTTCTGCCCCGCCTATGAGGTCTAGGGCGTTACTGTCGCTCATGTAGTCTTCGCAGGAGTAGGCCTCCAGCGTGCGTAGCACCTGGCCGCTGATGCCCGCGTCGGAGGGGAATACGCGGCCCTGGTTGGGCGCCAGGGAGCCAACAGCCTGGGTGATGGTGAAGTGTTGGCCATCTTGATCCAACAACACCACCGAAGCAGTATCGGCCTGGAGCCGTTGCCGAACTTCGTGCAGCAGCAGGGTCAGGAGCTCGTCCACCCCGCGGGCTGAGCGCAGTTGTGTCACTAAATCGAGCAGAGTTTCCAGCTCGCGACGCTGTTGCTGCTCCGCGGTCAGGAGTCGACTGTGTTCCAGGGCCAGAGCTACGGCTGCGGCTATCTGCTCCAGCAGGGGCAACTGGGTCTCATCATAGCCGTGGGGATAAGGCCAGGTCAGATTCAAGGAGCCAATGACCTGCCCTTCTACCAAAAGGGGCAGATTGATACGAGAACGATGGCCGGCTTCGTACAGTTTGCGTTCGCTAGGAAAGTCAAGCTCTGCCTCAAGATCAGGGGTGAGATGAGGACGCCCGGCCAGAATATCTGTTGCAGCAGCAGTCTGGTCGGTTGGCGCCACAAACCCCTTCTCCAGTTCAAGCCGGGGTTGATCGAGAGCAAGCATGGTAAACGTTTCACTCTTTTCGTCGAGCAGAGCAATACTGACACGGGCGCAGTTGGTGATGGACCGCAGGCCAGCGATGACGTCAGGGAAGGCTTCGCTAACATTCTGTTTGGCGTTTAGACTCTGGAATATCTGGCCAGCAGCTTCGATCTCCCTGGCATGGCGATGGACCTCCTCGAAAAGACGGGCATTTTCCAGGGCGGCCGCGGCCTGATTGGCCAGAGCCTGGAAGGTATCCACCAGCTCGGGAACAAAAAAGTCGGGCTGATCACTGTAAACATTGAGGGCGCCAAATGTACGCCCACGGCTAATGAGGGGAAAAGCAGCACTGCCGGTAAATCCTTCCTTTTGGATGGCGTCACACCAAGGCGCAAACTGTGGATCATCAGCTAGGCTCTTAACCACCTCGGGATAACCACCACGAATAGCACGGCCGGTGGGGCCCTGTCCCTGGGAAGAATCATCCCAACGAACAGAAATCTGATGGGGATATTCACTCTCCACGGGGAAGTGAGTTAGAAGTCTCACATGACCATCGGGCTCGGCACGACCGAGCCAGGCCAGGCGGGCGCCAAAGACTTCTACACAGCTACGAGTTATTTCCTGAGCCACCTCCTCCATGTCCAGGCTCTCTGCTAGCTTCTGTGCGCCAGCGTAGAGAGCTCTCAAGGTCTCTAATTGCTGGAGGATTTGCCGCTCGACACGCTTGCGTTCACTGATATCGCGTTGGACAGCGACAAAGTGGGTGATTTCTCCGTCTGTGCCAATTACAGGAGTAATCACCTGTTCAACCTGAAAAAGTGAGCCGTCCTTGTGCCGGTTGGTGACTTCAGAGCGCCAGACCTGCCCGGCGAGGATCGCCTTCCAGAGCTTTTTATAGTATCGCTTACCATGCAGACCCGATTTCAACAGACGCATGCCCCGGCCGATAACCTCTTCAGCCGCGTAACCGGTCAGGGTGGTGAAAGCCGGATTGACCCACTGGATGACGCCTTCTCGATCAGTGATGGTGATTGCATCGGCAATGGCCTCCAGAGTGGTCGCCAGCAGATGTGTCTGTAGCTCTGCCTGTTTACGGGCAGTGATATCCTCGGCGGACCCCTCATAGTAGAGAACGCCACCCTTATCATCCCGGAAGAGACGAGTACTTTCGAGCACCCAGATATCCCTGCCATCGAGACGACGCCAGCGAGCTTCGTGGCCACGCACTTCCCCTTCGCGTTCCATCAGGGCCTGCCACTGCTCCTGTTCCTGAGGTGTCGTGTACAAAGTAGAGGCATCGGCCGCCATCAATGATGGCACATCTGGATAACCAAGCATCCGTGCCAGGGCGGGATTGACATCCAGGAACTTTCCGTCTGGTGTGCTGCGATAGAGACCAACCGGTACCCGATCGAAGAGACCGCGATAGCGTTGTTCGCTTTTCCTTAGTGCCTCTTCTGCCCGTTTGTACTCCAGAACGGTAGCGAATTGTTGCACCATGCGTTGTAACTGCCCTAACTGGGAGGCAGAGAGAGGCATGCGCGAGGGAAAGTGCAGCAATCCGATAGTCTCCCCTCTTGACATCAAGGGCACAATCACCACAACACGCAGACCCCAAACATTGAATATGGTGTCAACCAGCTTATGGATCACCGGATTGTCGTTATGCTCCGTCAATAATTGTTGGAGCATCGCTGGATCCTGGATTTGCTGTGGTCTCCCCTCTTGGAGTAGTTTCAGATAAAGAGACCCCGGCCGCAAGGAGATAGTCGATGCGGGGGCGGGTAGCTTGAACATCTTCCGAAACGATTCTGCTATCTCGGACGGAAGTTCGACGTGCTGCAGAACTAAGGATTGCCGGTGTTTGTCAAGGAGATAGAACGCACCACCAGGAATGGAAAGCAACACGTTCAGCCCTTGAACCAGTATCTTGACAGCCTGTTGAAGGTCTACTCCTCCTATCAGAGCATTGTTCAAGGCATTGATCAAATCGAGCTCAGCAGTGCGACGATCGATCAGCTTTTCCAGATGATCCCGAAAGTTTTCCAGATCTTTTTCTGTCTGCCGGCAATCAGTTATGTCACGCAGAGATAGCAGAAGAGCTGGCTTCTCTTCCCAGAAGATTTCCTCAACGTGTGCCTCGACCACTATCCCCTCATCGCCAGGGCGAGGTATCTCAATCTCGGCGCCTTCGCTCTCCTGCGGCAGTAAATCGAAGATTTGCCCCACCAGGGTTGCCGCCGGTCGGGCAAGCAGGATCTCGGCGGCCTGATTGGCAAACCACACTACGCCGTCGGGGCTGAGCACTAGCATGGCATCCCTGTTGTGCTCGATGATCGTGCGCAGACGGACTTCGTTGTCATGTAGGCGCTTGTAAATCTGTTGCCGCTCGAGTGTGTAGCGGATGACACGCCTCAACAGTTGTCCGTCAAGCTGATCTTTGATCAGGTAGTCCTGTGCACCCTGTTTCAGTGCCTCCAGTCCCAGAGCTTCTTCCTGTAAAGAAGTGAGGATCACCACGGGTACCGGCGGTGTCCTCTCTTTCAGGATGGCAAGGGTATCGAGCCCATAGCCGTTGAACAGGGAAATATTCAGCAATACCAGGTCTACATCACTGGTAGCCAGATGCTCCAAGCCCAGGGCCAGGCAGTCGACCACTTCGAGGGTGAAGGGGGGGCCCTCTGCTGTGTTCAGCATCTTCTGGATCAAGAGAGCGTCGTCGAGGTTATCTTCTATCAATAAGAGGCGGATTGGGATTGTATCTTCCATCTTTCATTGTTAGCTGGGAAAAAATCTATTTTTGTAGGCTCAGCTATCGACAAGGATATGCTTGAAATGTCTCTGGAAATACTCCTAGTCAGTGTAAATGTACTGATCAAGAATAATTTCAGCAACCTGGAGGTGTTACAAATTCGTATTCTGCTGCTGCAATTGCTGCAATACTTCTCCTACTTGTTCGAATTCTGTGGCTTTATCGAAGAAATAATCCGCACCGGCCTCCAGGCATTTACGGCGGTATTGGGGATAGGGGAAGGCGGTGAGGATGATAACGATTGGTGCGGTGCCTTGTAGCTTGATAGTTTCAAGGGCAACCATGCCGTTGCCGGGCATGTGCAAGTCCAGGATGAGAATATCGGGTTGCCAGCGCTCGACAGCGGTAAGAGTGTCGGCTACGTTCGTGGTTTCGGCCACAGCGGTGATGTCGTGCTCTTCGAGCAGCGTTACAACGCGTTTGCGTACCAGGACGGAGTCATCGGCAATCACGGCTTGTAGGTTTTTTGTCATGCTCTTGCTTTTTGGTGATGGCAAGGCCGACGTTTAACTGAAGGGCTCGCCTAAGGCGATGAGGATCGATTATTCTATTATAACCCCTGAAAATCCATTTGTCTGTCGTCGATTCTAACATATGCTTGTCATGGTTTGTACTACAAACGGCAGAAATTGGCCTTTTTCCCTACACCAATCCCCGTTCTAAGGCGTATCGTATGATTTCTGCCGTATTTTTCAAGTCCAACTTGTGAAGGATGCGGGTACGGTAGCTGCTGACGGTGGTAACGCCCAGCGAGAGTTCGTTCGCTATCTCGCTAACGGTTTTACCAGCAGCCAGCAGGCACATAACTTCGTATTCACGATCTGAAAGGGTTTCGTAAGCGGGTTCTGCCGGGGCGTTGGGGCCTACCCGTTCTGCCAGCCTTTCGGCCAGCGAGAGTGAGACATAGCACTGACCCGACGCAACCTTGCGAATGGCTGACACCAACTCATCTGGCGAGCTGTCTTTGCTCAGATAACCGGCGGCTCCTGCCTTCAACACCCGCAAGGCGTACTGTTTTTCCGGATGGATACTGAGAATCAACACGGCAAGGCCTGGTTGACGCGAGTGAGCTTGTTTCAACACCTCGATTCCATCCATATCCGGCAGGGAGATGTCGAGTACGAGTACATCGAAGACTTCTAGATCCAGGGCTTGTAGTGCTTCGCGGCCACTGGCAGCTTCGGCAGCCACGGTGATATCTGGTGCTTCCGAGAGTATCTGCAACAACCCCCGCCGTACCACGGCATGATCATCCACAACTAAGACCTTGATCATGGCAAATCTCTCCTACGAGGTACGCGAACGGTGACAGTTGTACCCCGACCAGGTTCACCTCTGAAGCACACCGATCCATTCCAGTAAGCGACCCGCTCGCGTATCCCCAACAACCCCAGCGATTCACCGCCCTCCACCTGTTCCCGTGTGATGCCCCGGCCATTATCTTGTACTGTCAACACAACTTCCTCTGGCCCCACCTGGAGTTGAACCACCACTTTACTTGCCTGGGCATGACGGGCGACATTGGTCAGTGTTTCCTGGAAAATGCGGAAGAGAGCTGAGGCTAGATTGGGATGAAGTAAGGGCTCTTCCTCGCTTCCGTATATTTCGACTTCGATCCCGCTGCGCTCCCCGAAATCTTCAGTTTGCCACTCGATAGCTGCACCCAGTCCTAGATTATCCAGCAAAGCCGGTCTGAGTTCACTAAGCACCCGGCGGGTTGCTTCAGTAGTATGATCAATCAAACCGGCCATGTCGACCATCTTTTCCCGCAAAAAAGAGGGTTCATCAGGCATCCTTTTTGCCAGCCAAACCAGGTCCATCTTGAGTGCGGTCAGCGCTTGTCCCAGTTCGTCGTGGATTTCGCGGGCGATGCGGGTACGTTCTTCTTCGCGGGCTGCCTGTAAATACTCGGCCAGCTTGCGCAAACGCTCGCGCCCCTGTTCCACCTCCGTAAAAAGACGGACGTGCTCCAAGGCAGCGGCCACCTGGTTGGCGTAGACCGAGAGAGCAGGTAAGTCCGCTTCGCAAATACCGGCTCCCCAGACGGCCAGAACGCCTAGTATCTCTTGTTTTCTTATCAATAACAAGTGGAACACCTTGGTGTCTGGGCGGACGTGGAGGAGGCTTGCCACGGGTTCGATCATTGCCGGCGTAGCTCCAGCCAGTAACTGCTCGAGCCAGATAGACAGACCTGTTGTAAAGACAACCTCTTCACGCTCGAGAGCAATATCTTGCCGTAGTTCCGCCAGCGAGAAGTGAGAACCAAGCAGCTTACGACCAGTTATTTCCTCGCAATAGGCTATGACCTCTGGGGGGATCGAGGTATAGCGAAGGACGAGGTCCACCCCCTCTTTCTCCAGAAGACTGATGCAGCACAGCATGCCCAATTCATTGAGCTCCCGCCCCACTATCTCCATGATATCCTGGAAAGAGGCAAATTCGTCGCTGTGGATGGCTACTCGACTCAGACCAGCGATAAGCGCATTGGCACGCTCGAGCGCGGCTGTGCGTTCGGCAATCTGTTGTTCCAAACCACCAGCCCAGGCGTGGCGCTCCTGATAGGCAGGGATTTGATCGGGCAAGGAGTTCTCAGCTGGCATATGGACGACTCAGACTCTATCCAAAAATTGAAATGGATAAGAAACTGTGCGATGACTTGATGTCATGAATAAGATGATAGCCTTTCCGAAGATGACCAATTCAAAATAGAGGGTAATTCTGAGAAAAATCTTGATCAGTCGTGTTATGTTCTATTTTACTTCAAGAAGGATAATCTTTCCAGCACGGTTTACACACCCGACTTGTTGCATGCTGAAGTGCCGAACTGGAGGTAAGCGTGCTGCCGGCTAAGGCAGGATGTAAGCTGTACATCGGTTCTACTTCTTCGACTCGTTTATTCGCTTAACTCTCAGAAACAGCGCTAGATCCATCCCATCACAAAGAAAGCCCGTCACATCATTGCGACGGGCTTTCGATCGTTGGCGGGGCTTAGCGTATCGTTAGGGGCATGTAGAGAACATGGCCTCCGCCGGGTTCGGGTTCTTGCCTGCTGGGTACTGGCCCAAAGAACTGTCCGCTGGCTATGCTTTCGATCTTGTACCAATACGTGACATCAGAACTGATGGTCATGTCTAGCCAGTGATAGCTGGCGCCGTTGGGGTCGTTGACCGCGGGCACGGTCTGGACTACCTTGTAGCGACCTTCCTGGCTCTGGGCCCGCCACACCACGAAGCTGCTTTCGTCCTTTTCGTAAGAGGTCCGCCAGCTTATCAACACACCCTCACTGACAACGCTGGCTGTAAGATGGCTGAATTGTACGGAGGTGGGAGTGATATAGCCAAAGTCGGCATCGAGGTAGTTTTCACCCACACCCAGATTCACTGTTTTAGGCGAAGGAGTGGTTCGCTGGAGACCAGGCATGGTAGCGGGTACGCTTACCTTGTAGACCCCAGAGGGCAGATTATCCACGAGATAGAAGCCGTGGACGTCACTGGTGGCTGTATACACATCACCGGTGCTGACATTAGTCACAGAAATCGGTATGTGCACAACACCAAGGTCTTCACCAACATCTTGTTGGCCATTACCGTTAGAATCCAGGTAGATGAAATCGCCGATACTGCCGTAAATCTCACCGAAGTTGTTGTCCGTTGAACTAGCGCCAGCACAGCTTCCCACGAGACTAATGGTGCGCATATCGGGGGTGGTGCTATCGTAGCCCTGAGGCTGTTGTTCTACGACAAAGTAGGTGGCGGGGCGTTGTGGAGGGAAGGAATAGGCACCGTCGGATGCCGTAGTCGTACTCGTCACCAAGGTGTCAAGGTTGCCATCGAAATTGCCATCGCCATCATCACGGAAAAGGTCAAGGGCTACATCGGCGATACCCGGTTCACCCAGGTCTTGGCTTTCATTTTTATTGGTGTCCAAGAAGACAATGCCGCCAATGGTGTTCAAACAGTACTGCCCGGCATCCCGAGTGTAATCGGAGACACCTGCCGCCAGGGTAAAGAGATCGGTTTTTCCGCTGCCGGGATCGACATCACTGTCTTTGCTGTCATCGCTGCCTTGATCCTTGGGACTGAACTCTCGGCCGTTAGGAAGATCGACCTGCACATAGTAATCGTCAGGGCTAAGGTTGTCGAAGAGGTAGAGGCCGTTGGCGTCGGTATTGGTGCTGGCCACCTGCGTATCGCTGCTATCGTACAGCCACACAGGCACGCCTTCAAGGCCCGGTTCGCCCGCGTCCTGAATACCATCCCCATCCAAGTCGTTCCAGACAAAATCACCGATACTACCGGTGGCATGAATCTCTACACAAGCATAATCGTCAACCGGGGCGGGAACGCTACCGTATTCGCTGCTGGCGCCGGTGACAAGGGCCAGGTCGCAAGTGCGACCGGCCTCCTGTACACGATAGCCGAAATCGGCAAGGTTGTAATCCTGGTCGGAGGCCAGATTGACGTTCAGAGGTTCGTTAGAAGTGGTCAAACTGACCCCAGCCGGCAACGTGCTCTCCTCGACATCCACACAGTAATCACCAGGAGGCAGATTGATGAAATCGTAGTCGCCATTGCCTGTGGTGATCTCACTAAGGAAGATACTGCCTGAGGGAGGGCAGGCGCCCTGATAGAGGTTAACGGTTATCCCGTTGAGGCCCGGTTCGGTGCCGCCATCGGGCAGGCCGGAGCCATCCAGATCGTAAAAGACGCGATCGCCAATGCTGCCCTGGCCACGAACATAGCCAAAATCGGCATCGGCATAGTCTTCATTATGGGCCAATGTTACTGTCAAAGGCTCATTGTTTGTAGTCAAGTGGAATCCAGCTGCCAACGTGCTTTCATCCACATCCACCACATAGGTACCTGCATCAAGGTTACCAAAAACATAGTATCCAGTCGTGCCGGGTTCTGTTTGCGTGGTGCGGATAAGCGTGCCGTTTTGATAAAGATTTACCGTTACGTTGGCAATTCCCGCATCACTTTCGTTTTGGATACCGTCGGCATTAGCGTCATTCCAGATGGTGTCGCCAATCGAGCCCGCAGTACAACAATCGCCTTTGCTCGGGGAGTTGTGTGCTCCCCCCAGATCGATCGTTCCACAAGTCCCGTTCATCTCGCTCTTGGGAATGGCAAATTCATAGATCATGTGCCATTCCCAGTAGTGGTTGGGGTCGTTATTGTAATCGTACGGCGGTGAATGAGTCAGATCAGTGTAGCCGGAATTCTCAAGATTCCAATGCAGGGAAGTTGCTGCTTGATCTTGCCCCCCAATCTGAGCGATGGGCGGCGTGCCTGAAGTGTTGCTGTCGTCATGGCCCGTCTGGCCGGATTCCCAAGCACCAGGGCTTCCGTGCAGATAGTCCAGGGTTAGTCCTGTGATGGTTCCCCCGGGATAGGAAAGATCAAACACTGCATGGTCACTTTTGAGTAGATCATCGAATGTGTGCTTGTGCATCCAGCCATCCAGGGCCATGTAGGTGTCGTCCAGGTCTTTGTCGGCGTACACATTGTCATTGAATGAACGGTCAACGACGAAGGCGTAATAGCACACATCGTTGCCATCATAACGATAGAGATTACCGGGAGCGTCGGCGCCGGGATCCGTTCGTTTGATGAAGGCATAGCTGTCATCCAACAAACCGTCGACAAGGGGTTCCGCTTGGGGTGACAAGGCCACGGGGGGAGAGACGCTGGCAGCCGCCATCGTCGTAGTTGTAGTTGCCACCGCCTGGAAGCGCACTTCTACGGTAAAGTGTTGTCCTGGTGCAAGATTGCCCAGGCTGGTGACTAGATCACTCCAATCGATAACGCCGTCATCCACATTGTCATCGGACGCGGGTGTTGCCCCGAGATAGGAAAGCTTGCTTGGATCGTAGAAGTCTTGCAAGGGCAGCGAAGTAATCGTGCTTTGACCGGTATTGGTAATCGTGATATGGAAGACCACTTCTTGCCCGACATTAGCAGGATCGGCACTGACCACAGTTTTACTGATTTCCAGCTCGCTGGGACTAACGTAGCCGAAATCAGCATCGTTGTAGTCCTCGCCTACGCTTAGATTGACGGTGAGGGGAACATTGTTCGTAGTCAGGACAAAGCCACCAGGCACACCACTGCTCACATTGACGAAGTAAAGACCTGGTCCCAGACCGGTGAAATCATAATCACCATCGCCAGAAGTAATCTGTGTGCCTTTGCGTGAATCGCTGGCAGCGTTGAAGACACCGTCGCCATTGTCCTTGTATAAAACGAGCTCCACGCCGTTGATGCCAGGCTCACCCGCATCTTGTACACCATTGGCGTTGTTATCCTGCCATACCCGGTCGCCGATGCTACCGCCACACGGTGTGACTGGAATCTCATTCTTGCCGACCTTGTTGGGCGAGACATGGGTAAGGGGAATGGAGACAGAGCCAAAGCCGGCCGCGCCAAAGGCAGCCCGATCCACGCTGAATTCGTAGATGTAGGAGTATTCCCAGTCGGCAAAGGCGGGATCGGTGGGGTTGTAGTACTGATCAGCCGGCGGTGAGTCATTCTTGAGATTGACACCGCTGATGGTGCAGTTGTTGATGCCTGTGTTGCAATACGTGTTCAGATCGTAGCCCAACGAGGTCTCGCCGTTGAAATAGGCTGGATCCAAACCATCTGCATGTCCCTCACCGGCGGTGATGCCACCCGACCCCCAACCAGATGGCGTGCTTTGCTTATCATGAACATAATCCATGAGAGGGCTGTACAGTAAGGTGCCGGAGCCATCATAAAGATCGAACTGCGCCTTATCACTGCCCTTCATATCCTGCAGGGAATGGCCGTGATGCCAACTGGAATGAGCATTGCTACCATAAGTGTTATCCACCAAGCCACGGTCCATTTCGAGAACGACGTAAATATGTTGGTAATTCGCGTCATCGATGTCGTAAGTGGTCATGAGGCTTGCCAGAACATGGCCGCTGGCATCGCAGTAATCCTGCATCGTCGTTTGGGGATTGTTATAATAAGCGTCATCGATGAGTCCATCGACAACTGGCTCAGTATAGGTGTGCCCACTTCCTCGTAACGCCTCTGTCAAATTGTTACTGCGTCCAACCGTTGATTCTTTGGCCACAGCATAACTACTGGCAACGACCAGACTGATCAGCAACGTCAGACTCAGTACCAGAGTAATACGGCTTAATACGTGTTCTTGCTTGTTACACATCATTCATCCTCCTGATAAACGCTTGATTTGGCTTCAGTCACATCAAAATCCTGAAAACTTTGATCCTACAGCAAACTACTTCACTAAATTATGTCTAGTTACATCATAAAGAAGTACTATTTTAGCAACTGTGGTGTGCTGTACGGATATCAACATAGGGAAACAAGACTGCTCGAAAAAGAGCAGCATCACAAAAATGCCTTCGGTGTATTTGGGATAACTGTTACTGTCTCAAAACCCTTGCGTCGTACTCAACCAGACACAACTGCCCTAAACCCTGCAATATGTGGTAGCTTATTTCTGTTATTTTTCAGTGTAGAATTGCAGGAAAAACGAAATACTCTTACAAACTCATGAACTTAGCATACTGTTACTCTAATTCTTTATTATATACTCTTTGCATCTCAGTATCAATGCATCTTCCTTACGATCAGCTGACATTTGGCCCTGCAGGTTGAAACTGTAACGATCCCCAAAGCCAGAACGTTAGTCAACATAGAGGTATCAGCCGTGTAGCGGGCCGAAAAGGCTTAAAACTGACAGGCAGGAGTGTCAGGGAAGACTAGGAATGCTTCCTGTGGACTTATGTCTACGAGCAAGGCCATAAATTTTACCAACATGAGAGGGAAGCGAGTCGGTGCCTAACAACCGTAGGGCCCCCGGCTGTCGCCACCCCCAGCCCCAACTTCCCTTATTCCCTTAATACAATCCTTGCCAAGCTCTTAACTCCCCGTTTGTAGGCTCGCTGTAAACATATACCAGGACTACTCACCCTACTCCTCGCTCCTTACCCCCTACTCCTTGCTCCCTGCTT